>MVRU01000068.1 GCA_002067745.1 Syntrophus sp. PtaU1.Bin005 | reverse complement strand
TCCTGCCGGAGATGGAGCGGCATTTTGATGTCCTGAAAAAGCGCATGGAGGAAGATCTGATATGAAGGTTCTCATCGCCGAAGATGATTCCACATCGCGTCGAATTCTGACGGCCATTTTGAAAAAGTGTGGTTACGATCCCGTTGTCACGGAGGACGGTCAGGCGGCCTGGGACATCCTGAAGCAGGCCGACGCGCCGAAGCTTCTTCTTCTTGACTGGAATATGCCGAAAATGGAAGGCCCGGAAATCTGCCGCCTTCTGAGGCAGGAAAGGACATCGGATCCCCCTTATGTCATTTTGTTGACGAGCCGGGACGAGAAGGGAGACATCGTTCTGGGATTGGATGCCGGGGCCAATGACTACATCGTGAAACCTTACGATCCGAAAGAACTGCAGGCGCGAATCCGGGTCGGGGGGCGGATGATCGAGCTGCAGGCCAGCCTGGCAAAAGCCTATGCGGAGCTGAGCCACCAGGCGACCCACGATCCGCTGACCGGGGTGCTGAATCGACGCGCCGTTCTGATGAGGCTTTCCGAGGAGCTTGAACGGGCAAAGCGGGAGAAGGGGCGATTGAGCATCGGCATGTGCGACCTCGATCACTTCAAGAAGATAAACGACACCCACGGCCACCTGGTGGGGGATAACGTGCTGACCGCTTTCACCCGCTGCATTGAAGGCCAGCTGCGCCCATACGACAGTTTTGGGCGCTATGGCGGGGAGGAGTTCCTTGTGATTTCGACGGCGTCGGGAAAGGAGTCGGACGGGCAGCTCTATGAACGCCTCTGCAAGAGAGTCGCCGCCAATCGGATTTCCGGGCCGTCGGGGCCTGTTCCCGTGACGGTCAGCATCGGCGTTGCCGAGGCGACGGAACAAAGCTGTGTTGACGGGCTGCTTCGGGCTGCCGATGCGGCCCTTTACAGGGCAAAAGCCGAGGGCCGCAACCGGGTGGCCTATGCCCATGGCTCCAAGGCCGATCAAGCCGGGGACGGCGCTTCTGAATTGCAGCGCAAGTCTGCCGACATCCGGCAGGTTTGCGCCGCTGAAGTTGCCGGGGCGTAACTCCTCCGTTTGTCGATTAAGATTTCAGCTCCGACGTGCAGTTCGGGCAGCGGGTGGCGCCTTCCTTTTTCACTTGCCTCCTTTGGTAAAATTTCAAAAATATTAAGATCACGAATAAAGAATGTCAACCGACCGGCTTATTGACGGTTCTTTGGGGACAAGGTTCTCATCCATTCGGAAGAAACATATTTCTGGAATTGACGAAGTGTGTCGCTAGTGTTACACTGCATCAAAAAAGGAAAAATGATCATGCCTACCAGCAATCCGAGAGTAAACGTCGTGGTCGAGAAACCCCTCTATGAAATGATGCGGGAACTGGCAGCCAGTGAAGGCGTGTCCCTGTCCACCCTGGCCCGCGATCTGATCCGGGAGGCGATTGAATTGCGGGAAGATGTGGCGCTGGCCGCTTTCGCAGACGAACGGACGAAGAGTTTTGACCGGAAAAAAGCACTCTCCCATGAAGAGACGTGGGAATAGCCATGGCCTTTACCCTCTGCTATCACCCGGCTGTCCGTACCGAGGACTTGGCGCTCATCGACCGAAAAACGAAAGACCGGATCCGAAAGGCCATTGAAGAGCGCCTGCGGATAGCCCCCCACGAATACGGAGAACCGCTGCGTAAGAATCTGAAAGGATACTGGAAGCTGCGGGTCGGCGGTTACCGGGTTGTTTTCAGGATTGTCGAATTCGAGGTGGAAATTCTCGCAATCCGGAATAGACGAACCATCTATGAGGATATCGGCGGCCGGCTCTAAGCCGGTGGGGAATGCATTCCGGGGCGAAAAAACCGTGATGTTGGAAACCGTGTGAACCGATGGGCGTCTCGTTTTTGCCGCACTCTCAAGAGGATATATCCTCCACAACGGCATTTTCCTGCTCTGTCAGTCCATAGAGACCTCTGACCCGTTCTTCCACCTGCGCTTCCCATTCGCTGATGTCGGCTTTCGGATCGGCTTTTCTCGCCGTCAGGATCTGATCGACCAGGGAAACGATGGGGGCCTGGTCTTCCGGTGGAACATCCGGGATGGGAAGCTTTTTCCAGTCGTCGGGATAAAGATGGATGTTGCTGCGCCGGTTGGCGCGGAGAAAGTCACGTGCGACGGATGAGTTCATGACCGCCAGCAGGAATTTTACATGGAAGCGGCGGCTCGTCGCCTCTAGGGTTTCGCGCTGCGGTAGATCGGCTCGGCGCTTTTCATCGGCGTATCGTGCGGTTTTTTGAAGGGATCTGTTGCGGATGCCCTGCAAGAAGCGCCAAAGTACAAATGAAATCAATGTGTGGCTGTGATAAACGTGACCGTCGTCATAGGCTGCTCTGTTTATTGCCCCAGAAACATCAGCCGCTACAATTTTTTCAGGAACTTCATATAATTCTTCAAAAGTTGGCCGAGCAAGTTGTTTAGGAGAGCGCTCCGTGCCCCACTCTAGCCATCGATTCTGATTGTAAGACCACCTGTGAACGTCTTTCGCTTCTATATATGCTTTTGGATGATGCAAATCATTAGCAGTAGAAAGCAAATCTGCAACTTTAAACTTGCCACGAGCCGTCTTTTCATCACTGTTTGGTCGGCATCCAAAACTGATATAGCAAATATCGCCTATTGCAATTGTGACGTTAGGTAAATTGATCTGATCTTTATCTTCCGGGAAGAACACCCGATAAGACAGGCGCTCCTGCTCATCCGTCGGCAGGAGTCGCACCTTGCCGAATTCACCCTTATGGAGCCGCCGAAGCGGACGGTTGGAATTTCCGTCGCGCTTCTCGAAAAAACAGATGACGTTATGGACCGATGCTTCATCAAACACATCCAGGCTGCCGATGAAGTCGATTCCAGTCACGGCGCTGTTTTTCAGGAACCACTCCTGAGATTTCCGGGCATACTTGGCATGGCAGTATGCATCTGAGACGATCATGGCCTCAACACCCGAAGGGGCGAGCAGCCGGTAGCCCAACTCCATGAACGGAATATACAGATCCCACTTTTCCCATACTGTCTCGTATTGCTCTGAATCGATGATGTTCCGACGCATGTTCAGATGTTCCTGGCCGGAGTCGGCCCGCATATACGGCGGATTGCCGATGACCACATCAAAGCCGGCAAACTCCCCGTTTTCATCCAGGACCTCGGGGAACTCGAAACGCCACTCAAAGGCATTGGTATAGATCGTCCGCTGCCTTTCGGAAATTTTCTTTTCCAGCTCTCCCGCCCGCTTCTGCAGACCCTGAAGTTTTTCCTGTCCGACCCGGTCGAAGTCAAAAACCGTCTGGGCGAGCTGGTTTTGTACTTTCCGATATTCACGCAGGTACCAGTCGACGGGAAAGGAAAAGGATTGCCACTGTTCTTTGAGAGATTCGATCTCCCGCCGAAGGAGGTTCTTGTGTTTCGACCCATCCGTGGAAAGTTTGTAGAGCCACACCTTTTCCTTGTACCGTTTGGTCAGATTGCGCAGTTTCTGCCGCTCCGGCGGTGCATAATGCGCCAGGGAAGCGCCGCTCTCCTGCAGGGCAAACCGGCTGATCAGGGAATTGCCGCTTTTGATGTTGATGTCAATATTGGGAAGGGTTTCCAGGGCTCCCGATTTGCTTCCTTCTTCTCCATCCTGACGGTAGTAGGCGTTTTTCAGGAGCTCTATCCAGAGCCGGAGACGGCAGATCGCAACGGATTTCGGGTTGATGTCCACCCCGAAGAGGCAATTTTCGATGACGGTCGCCTTTTCCCGGAAGAGGGTTTCCTGCACCCGCTGCGACTCTTTGTTACCGGGCCGATAAACAAAAGGTCCGTTTTCGTCCCGAACCGAAAGTTCATCGTTTTCAACGGTGATTTCATAGTCTTTCAGTAATCTTCCATCCTGGTCCATCAGGATTTGAAGTTCAGACTTGATTGCAATGATTTCGTTCAGGGCGGAGACCAGGAAGTGGCCGGAGCCGACGGCGGGATCACAGATCTTCAGGCTGTTGACGAGTTCGTTGGCGTTACGCCGTTGGGAGGGGGCAATGGCATTATAGACATCGGTGAGGTCGGCACATTTCCAGCCGTAATGGCGATTGAATTTTTCCATCACCGCCCGCCGGATTGACTCGCGGCTCATATACATCGTGATATAGCCCGGCGTATAGAATGAGCCGTCACGATAGCCGTTGATTTTTTCGAAGATGAGGCCCAGTACCGAGGCGTTGATGATCGTTTTGGGCGTTTCCTGAATCGGGGCGTTTCCTTCACTGGCGAAGTCGTAGGCATCGAGAAATTCAAAGAGATAATGAAGGGTTTTGCGGGTGCCGCTCGCCCTCCTGCCGGAACCGTCCTTCAACACCGTGGCAGGATAGAGAGGGAGTTCAAGACGATGTTTGAGATTGGAGATCTGGAGTGTCTGCCGTTCCAGATCGCTGAACTCGAAGAGGGAACTGTTCAGGTAGGGAATGTCTCCGAATTTGGACGCGATTGTCGCTGTTCTTTCCCGGGGGTGGCGGGCAAGGACCTCGAAGAACAACTCCTGCAGATCGTCGAAGTCCCTGATATGATCTCTGTTTAGAAAGGCGCCGATTGTGTCGCCTTGGTTCCAGGCAATCAGGCGACCTTCCAGCAGTTTGAGGAACAGGAGGCGATTGAGCCAGGTAATACACAACTCCAGGGCAATGCTGAAGATTTGTTCCTCCTCGCCGGGACCATATTCTGCGAGGTTTTCCATGGTCACCAGCGTCTGTTGTACCTGGAGGAGATTGATCGTGTTTTCCAAAAGCGAGCCTTCATCACGCCGCCCTTCAACTTTACGGCGAATGAGTTTCTTTCCCTTTTCCTTGACCTCCTCCAGCCCGATAATGTGTAACAGCTCGCCGTAAAAAGCTCGGTTCAGCGAGTTGCTGTCATTGGCAAAAGGCTGTTTCAGAAGGTGCCGGGGTGAGAACAGCTTGAACAGATCGATGAGTTTCCTGCTTTCGACCTTCCGAGCATTGATGATCTTCGCGTAGTTTCGCAGATCGAACCAGCAACAGGGGATCGCGACGTCAAGGGCGTCAAGCCATGGTTTGAGCACATCCTCATAAAAAAAGCGATTATCATGACCACCGGGTCTCAACTCCTTGAACGCCTTGACAAGCTTGGGATTCCGCCGGATATGCTTTTCGAACCAAACACCATCGAAGACGAACCATTCATCGGTATTCGTGACCAGCAGGTGCTTGATGTCATGATTATGTTCTTCAATCACCTGCTTGAGATAATACAGGATGATTTCATGAAAGGCCTTGGCATTGGGTTTTTCCCGCGTCATCATCTCCTGTCTGTTGACCGGGGTCTTGGTTTCTATCAGGACGGACACCGGGTCAGACGAAGATGGTCCGGTATAGATGGCCAGATCAATGTGATCGCTGGTATTTACGAGATTGGTGCGGCGGTACCAGGTGTCCTTGAGGAAATCGGCGATAAAATTCTTTAGGTGTTCTTCTCTCTCATCTGTACGCAGGCGTTCAAAAAGAACAGAAAGGTTTTCTCTGAATTTATCCAGCTCGTCACGGCGGACGGTCTGTTTCGCGTAAGCCTTATTGATTGTCTGTCCGGGTGTTTTTAAGTCCAGTTTCATGTCACTTGGCCTTTTTCATCGTCGTGTGAGGCGGGAAAAATGAACATCAGGTGAATTCAGGAAAAAGCTTGTCGCAACCCTTATCATGTCAGCGACCAGAGGTCAAGGAACTCCATGTTTCGATAGGGGAAATTGCTCTTTGAGGGAAAGGGGGAATAGAAAAGCTCCACGGAGAAGCGCCTGCCTGGGTCTGACAGGCAGGCGCTTCCGGGATTCCAGCGGGCTCAGCTCTTCAACTCCGACGTGCAGTTCGGGCAGCGGGTGGCCTTAATGGGGATGGTGGAAAGGCAGTAGGGGCACTCCTTGGTGTCGGGCGCCGCCTCGGCCTCGGGCTTTTCCATCCTTCTGCGGAGTTCGTTCATGTTGCGGATGACAAGGAAAAGGGCGAAGGCGACAATGAGGAAGTTGACGATTGTATTGATGAAAAGGCCGTAATTGACGGTGACGGCTCCCGCCTTCTGGGCCTCGGCCAGGGTGGCAAAGGGGCCGGGGCTTGCGCCTTCCTTGATGATCATAAAGAGGTTGGTGAAATCCGCAGATCCCAAGACGAGGCCCAGCGGGGGCATGAGGAGATCATCCACCAGGGATTTGATGATTGCGCCGAAAGCGACGCCGAGAACGATACCCACAGCCATGTCCACGACGTTTCCCTTTAATGCAAACTCCTTGAATTCCTTTAACATAGCTTCTCCTCCTCACAAATGTACTCTTTAAGAATCGGTTTCTCTTTACCAACTGCCAAAAAGACGCGCCTGTCGAACGGAAACATCAACCCCTGCCGCTACAGATAAGAACTTTCGCCGATCTCTTCGGGCGAAATTCTCCCGCGGAACACCCGGTAAGCCCAGGATTGATAAAAGATAATGAGCGGGACAAAAATGGCGGCCACAATGGTCATGACCTTCAGGGTGTAAACTCCCGACGCCGCGTTGGAAACAGTGACGCTGAAGGCCGGATCGGTGCGTGAAGGGAGCAGGTCGGGATAAAGGCCGGCAAAGCAGGAGGCCATCAGTAGAAGTATGGAGAGCCCTGAGGCCGCAAAGGCCTTGAGATAAGAGGACCTCTGAAGATGAACCTTGATCGCGAAAAGGGCCGCCAGGGTGAGGACCGGGAAAATCAGCAACACGCCATTCTGGAAAAAGGCGACGGGAAGGCGCGAATTGTAACCGGAGCCGACCACAAAAAGGATGACGGCGGCCATCAGGGGTATCCAGAACCGCCGAGCGAAGTCGCCGGCCCGCGCGGAAAGAGCACCCTCTGTTTTGAGGGCGATCCACAAAGCCCCGTGGACAAGAAAAAGGACGCAGAAAAGCACTCCGACCAGCAGTGCATAGGGATTGAGCAGCTCCATGAACGGCCCGCTGAAGCCGCGTTCATCCATGGGAAGACCCCGGAAGATGTTGCCGAAAAACACGCCGAAGAGAAACGCCGGCAAGGCGCTTCCGAATAAAATGCCGGCGTCGCATGCGGCCTGCCATGCCGGAGATTCGAGCTTTTCACGGAATTCGAGGGCCACGCCCCGGACGATGAGGGCGAACAGAACCAGCAGGAGGGGAATGTAGAAGGAGCTGAAGATGACGGCGTAGGCCGCCGGGAAGGCCGCAAAGGTAGCCCCGCCCGCCGTGACCAGCCACACTTCGTTGCCGTTCCACAGGGGGCCGAAGCTTTCCAGGATGGCCTGTTTTTCCTTTTCCGTCTTGCCGAGAGTGGAGAGAAGCATTCCCGCGCCGAGATCGAATCCATCCGTTGCGAAATAGGCGGCCCAGAGCACTCCCAGAAGAGCAAACCACACAAGCGGATAATCCATGACGTCGTACCTCCGGTTCTTATGTTGAAGATGTGGTGTTCGGCGCCGGCGTCCCGGCGGGGTCCGGCCCTTTACGGATGTGGTGGATCATCAGGTAGAGCCCGACGATGAGCAGCAGGGAGTAGAGGAGCCCGAAACCGATGAGGGAAAACATCACCTGGCTGCCGGCTATGTTGGGGGACACGGCGTCCCTGGTCCGCATCAGGCCGTAAACGATCCAGGGCTGCCGTCCCACTTCCGCCACGATCCATCCTGCCTGGGACGCCAGGTAGGGCAGAGGAATGCAGAACACCAGCAGGCGCAGAAAGCCGGGAAAGGTTTCCAGGCGGTTCCGGACACTGAGGTAAAGGGCGGCGGCGGACAGGAGAATAAACAGCCCCCCGAGGTAGACCATGAAGCGGAAGCCGTAAAAAACCTCGCTGACCGGCGGCCGATCCTCCTTGGGAAACTCCTTGAGACCCTTGACTTCAGCATGGATATCGCGGTAGGCGAGCAGGCTGACCAGGTAGGGGATGCCGATGGCCTCGACCCTGTTCCGTTCGTTTTTATCGTCCGGAATGATGAAGAGGTAAAGGGGAACGGAGCTTTGCGTGTCCCAGAGGGCTTCCATGGCGGCGAGTTTGGCCGGCTGCACATGGCCCACTTCAGCCCCGTGGAAGTCGCCGATGCCCACGACGCCAAGGGAGCTTACCAGACCGAAAACGGCCGCCATGCGGAAAGAGGCTTTGAACAGAGGCAGTTCGCGCCCCTTGAGGATATGCCATGCGGAAATGCCGAGAACGAAGAACGCAGCGGTGACATAACCGGCTGAAATCGTGTGCAGGAACTTGAGCCAGCCGTAACTGCTGGTGACAAGGGCCGTAAAATCGACCATTTCCGCCCGCGAGTTGCGGAGGACATAGCCGACGGGGTGCTGCATCCAGCCGTTCGCCAGGAGGATCCAGAGGGCGGACAGGTTCGTGCCCAGGGCGACCATCCACATGGAGAAGGCGTGCATCCGGGGAGAGAGGCGCTTCCACCCGAAGATCCACAGCCCGATAAATACGGATTCCAGGAAGAAGGCGGCCGTGGCCTCGATGGCAAGGGGCGAGCCGAAGATATCTCCGACGAACCTGGAATAGGCGGCCCAGTTCATCCCGAACTGAAATTCCAGGGTCAGGCCGGTGACGAGTCCAATGGCGAAATTAATAAGGAAGAGTTTTCCCCAGAAGCGCGTCATGCGAAGGTAAAGGGGATTGCCGGTGGAAACATACCGGCTCTCCATAAACGCGACCAGGACGGTGAGCCCCAGGGTCAGGGGAACAAAGAGGAAATGAAAACCCGCCGTCATGGCGAACTGCAATCGACTGAGCGACAGCACATCCATAGCGCATTCTCCTTGCGGATTGGAGGTTCGGGGATCAATCTCTGCCTGTCGGTAGGCCAGTGTTCAGCTCTGCCGTGTACTATCGCAGGAAATGCCCCTCAATGCAACCAGATTTGCCGTCCCGTCCGGACGGATGGGGGCGCACACCCCCGCTTTCCCTGGGAGAATGCGCCATTTCATTGCCCGGTTCGCGGATCTCAAGTTGGTTCGCTCCCCGGCATCGCCGATACCCGGTGCCGCTGACGGTCTAAGGGCCTTACGGCCTTGCGTCAGGCGGAGCATCCGCCGGAACGATGGGGCAGTAAATCTGGTCGCGGTCGTCGTTCATCCCGATCGGCTTGTCCGTCCGCAGTAGTTTCAGCCAGACGCGGATGTTGTCGGCGATAATGATCACCACCAGCGCAATAACGGCCATGCTGAGCCAGACGTTGAGCATCTGGGATTTGGCCAGGTAGGTCTGGATGTTCATGTATCCGGCGGCCAGGGTGGTGATCGTGATCAGGATGCAGGGGACGAAGGTGATCAGGGCGTAGGCTTTTTTCCGTCCGATCCTCAAAATGATGGTGGTGCCGATGGCCAGGGCCACAGCGGAAAGCGTCTGGTTCGTGGCACCAAACATGGGCCATATGGAGGAGACATCCCCGGTGTAGAGGAGGTAGCCCCAGGCCAGGGAGACGATGGCGCTTGTGGCGATCACGCCGGGCATCCAGTCCTTCCGGCTCAGAGGCTTGTAGGCGTAGCCGAGGACGTCCTGGAGGATGTAGCGGGCCACGCGGGTGCCGGCATCGATGGTCGTCAGGATGAAGAGGGCCTCGAACATGATGATGAACTGGAACCAGTACTTCATCGTGTGGCGGAGCCCCTCGCTGATGCTGGAGAAGATATGGGCCATGCCGACGGCCAGGGAAATGGCGCCGCCGGGGCGGTGGGCGACATCCAGCCCGACGAGCTGATTCAGGTACGGCAGGTCGACGACCTGCATGTTCAATTTCGAGAAGACGGCCGAAGAGGTGTTGATGGCGAAGTAATCGGCCGGAACAAGGGTCACGGCGGCAAAAAGGGCCATCATGGCCACGAAGGCTTCCGTCAGCATGGCGCCGTATCCGATGACGGGAATTTCCGTCTCCCGTTCGATCATTTTAGGGGTCGTTCCCGAGCCGATCAGGGCATGAAATCCGGAAATAGCTCCGCAGGCGATGGTGATGAACACATAGGGCCACCAGGGACCCGGGATGATGGGGCCCCCGCCGTGGACGAAGTCTGTCACGAGGGGCATCTTGATCGTTGGGTTGACGAACAGCAGCCCGACGGCCAGGGCGGCGACGACGCCTATTTTCATGAAGGTGCTCAGGTAATCCCGGGGCGCCAGAAGGAGCCACACCGGGATGGCGGCGGCGCAGAAGCCGTAGATCGGCAGGAGGATGGACATCTGCTTCTTGTCAAAGGTAAACCAGCCGGCGAGGCTTGAATCGGCGATATGGGGCCCGAAAAAGACGGCGGCGCAGACCAGGGTGACGCCTGCAATCGAGCCGCTCAGAATGGCGCCGGGCCGGATTCGAAACATGTAGAGCCCGATCACCATGGCAATGGGGATCGTCATGGCGATGGAGAAAACGCCCCAGGGGTTGTTGAAGAGGGCATTGACGACGGCAACGCCCAGCCCGGCAAGGGCCACCAGGATGATGAACAGGATGACGACCGCCGTGACGGCCCCCGTGATTCTGCTCACGTCCTTTTCGGCGATGACCGACAGGGATTGGCCTTCATGGCGGTAGGAGGCGAAAAGGATGATCATGTCGTGGACGCAGCCGGCGAAAATGGAGCCGAGGAGAATCCAGAAAAAGCCGGGCCCCCATCCGTACTGCGCGGCCAGGACGGGTCCGATCAGGGGCCCTGCCCCGGCAATGGCGGCAAAATGATGGCCGAAGACAACCCATTTGTTGGTGGGAACGTAATTCTGGCCGTCGTTGCATAGAACGGATGGCGCGATGTTCCGGTCATCGAGGAGAAGAACCCTGGCGGCGATGAAAGCGGCGTAATAGCGGTAAGCCAGGGCGAAGGCGCATAAGCTGCCGATCAGTAAGTACAGGACGCTCACGGATTATTTCCTTTCCATAGAAATGGTTTTTAAGCCGGCGGTCCGTCTCGAAGGCAGGCTCCGGCCGTAAACGCTCAGAAATGAGGGCGATGAACTTATGGCGTCATGCAATGTTATAGGAGCCGGTGCCCACCGCGATGAGCTGGTTCGATTCATCGTGGAGTTCGACCCGGATAACCGCGACTTTATTGCCCGTTCTTAAATTGTAACCCGTGGAGATGAACTCCCTCCCCCGGCCCGGACGCAGGTAGTCGACGCGCAGATCGATGGTGCCCAGCTTGCCGATCCGCGCCAGTCTCCTGTCCAGGGATTCGCCGGGCAGCTTGCCCTGAATGCCCATGAAAGCCGCCAGGCCGCCGGTGACGTCAATGAGGGATGAAATAACCCCGCCATGGAGGCTTCCTTGGACATAGTTGCCGACAAACTCCTCCCGCATTTCAAGGAGAAGCTGAACGCGGTCGAAACTGATCGACCGGATTTTAATGCCCAGGATTTTATGAAAGGGGGCCTTTTCTTCGAATATGTCGCGGATAGCCGCGAGAAACTCTCCACCTTCTGTCAACAGATCCATTCCTTTTCCCTTGAACGGCCGCAGCGAAGAGGCCGGCGGGTTCCCGTCTCCCGTTTTTTCGGCTCATCCTATTCCTAAAAGGGCCGGAAGGCAATACCCCGCTTTTTTGAACGCACAGGTTTTTTAAATGCGGGTCAGCTGGCGGTATTTGATCCGGTGGGGCTGATCGGCGGCGCTTCCGAGGCGGGCCCGCCGGTCCGCTTCATACTCGGAATAGTTTCCGTCAAACCAGACGACGCGGCTTTCGCCCTCAAAAGCCAGGATGTGGGTGGCGATGCGGTCCAGAAACCAGCGGTCATGGCTGATGACAACGGCGCAGCCGGCGAAATTTTCCAGGGCTTCCTCCAGGGCGCGCATGGTATTGACGTCCAGGTCATTGGTGGGCTCGTCGAGCAGGAGGACATTGGCCCCCTGCTTCAGCATCCGCGCCAGGTGAACGCGGTTCCGCTCCCCGCCGGAGAGGTCCCCCACCTTTTTCTGCTGGTCCGTTCCCGAGAAGTTGAAGCGGGCCACGTAGGCCCGGGAGTTCACCTGGCGGCTTCCCAGGGAAAGGGTGTCCAGTCCCTCGGAAATCGTCTCCCAGATCGTCCTGTTCGGATCGAGGACATCCCGGCTCTGGTCCACATAGGCCAGTGAAACCGTCTCTCCGATGCGGAGGGAACCGCTGTCCGGCTTTTCCTGGCCGGTGATCATCCTGAAGAGGGTGGTTTTGCCTGCGCCGTTGGGGCCGATGACGCCGACGATTCCGCCCGGGGGGAGGGCGAAGGAAAGATCGTCGATGAGGATCCGCTCCCCGAAGGCCTTGCTGAGATGCTCCGCCTCGATGACGAGCCTGCCCAGACGCGGTCCCGGGGGGATGTAGATTTCCAGTTCGGCGCCCCGCTTTTCCCCTTCCTGGCCGAGAAGGTTTTCATAGGCCGAAATGCGGGCCTTCGATTTGGCGTGGCGGCCCCTGGGGCTCATCCGGATCCACTCCAGCTCCCGCTCCAGGGTCTTCTGCCGCTCCGTCTCCTTCTTCTCTTCGTTGCGCAGCCGCGTCTGCTTCTGCTCCAGCCACGAGGAATAGTTGCCCTTCCAGGGAATTCCCTCCCCGCGGTCAAGTTCGAGAATCCACTCGGCCACATTGTCCAGGAAGTACCGGTCGTGGGTGACGGCGATGATCGTTCCCTCGTACGTCTTCAGGTGATGCTCCAGCCAGGCCACCGTTTCTGCGTCCAGGTGGTTGGTGGGTTCGTCGAGGAGCAGGATGTCGGGCCTCTGCAGGAGGAGGCGGCAGAGGGCCACCCGCCGCCGCTCGCCGCCGGAGAGAACCTTCACGGGGGTGTCTCC
>MVRU01000067.1 GCA_002067745.1 Syntrophus sp. PtaU1.Bin005 | reverse complement strand
GGCGGGAAGATGAAAGATGGGAATTGGTGAATTTTATAAAGTGGTTTTTCTACCGCGAATGCGGTTTACTTGAACCATCGGCTGCAGCGGATCGTCGAAAATACTGGCTCCCGCTGAGCCGTGTGTTAGCCATGAAATTAAGGCCGATATATGACAAAACAAATGCCTACATTTGATTCGCTGATGAATCCGCTGCTTGATGCGTTGTTTGCTCTTGGCGGTTCTGGATCAGTAGATGAGATATATGAAAAGGTTCTTGAACAAGAAAATATTGATGAGTCAATATCATCAATTCCTCATAATCCGGATAAAAGCAATCAAACGGAAGTTGCATATCGTCTCGCATGGGCAAGAACGTATCTTAAAAAATACGGGTATCTTGAAAATTCAAGTAGGGGCGTCTGGTCACTAACTTTACTGGCAAAAGAAGACAAACATGTTGAACCACACGTGGTAGTCAAAGAGGTACGAGAAGCAGATAAAGCTGAATCAAAAAATAAAAACAAGAAAACAAAAAATGGACAAATAGAGCTCATTGATACAGACACGCCAGAAGCCCAAGACTGGCGTGAAGAACTTTATCTCCTTCTTACTAAAGAAATTACCCCGGATGCTTTTGAAAGACTTACTCAACGTTTACTTAGGGAATCAGGCTTTGTTCAAGTTGAAGTAACGGGCCGCACTGGTGATGGTGGCATTGACGGAAAAGGCATTGCTAAAATTCATGGCTTTATGAGTTTCCACGTTATCTTCCAATGCAAAAAGCATCAAGGCTCTATATCGGCAAGTGACATTCGTGATTTTCGTGGCGCTATGGTCGGGCGTGCCGATAAAGGCTTATTTATAACCACAGGTACATTTACGCCTGCTGCTATCAAAGAAGCAACACGTGACGGCGCACCTCCCATTGATCTTGTAGATGGTGATCAGTTGGCAGATAAATTAAAAGAATTTCAATTAGGTTTAAAAACTGAAATGATAGAAAAAGTTACCTTAGATAAAAATTGGTTTAAAAGTCTATAAAATCGGCTAACCAGCCGCTGCACCCGATCGCAGCCCGCTGGGCTGCGATCGGGTGAGCTCGTCGTTAAATGTAGCATAGAAGAACTGCTGTAGAGTCGAAATGAAAGCCGATAAAGAACAGGATGAACCTTATTTTAGAACGTTAGAATTCCTATTTAAGGAGCCTTGATATGACTGTAAAAAGTATTTGTATGTATATTGCTCTGGTGATTTTTTCTGTCTTTATAACAGGCTGTGCATCAGAATTCACAAACTTTACACCCACTAGCGGTGATATTTGCACTGAGGTTACGATCATGCGGGAAGGCGGACACCGTTTCGGTACACATATTGTAGAGTTCAACGGGGTGAGGAGTTTGGATATTAGACTTGGACCGCGTTCAGAATCAAATGTCATTGCTGTAGTGCCACCAGGGGCTACCACTGGTCCTGTGACAATCCGCCAGAACAGCGGAATGGGAATGTTTATTGGCATGTTAGATAGTGATACTTACGAACTGGGCAACTTTACTGTGACAGGCTCACCTGCTGTACCCAATATTACCTCTTTTAATGCAGTCCCCGAAGAGATCGACGAAGGGGAGGCGAGTACATTGCAATGGTCAATCACCGGGACCACAACCCATCTCGAACTGAATAGTCCCGAGTCTGAAACGATCGATGTTACAGGGGCAACGAGCTACACAGTTGCTCCAACCCATACCACGAACTATCGTTTAACAGCCGTCAATAAGTGTGTTACTGAAACCGATTCTGTAACTGTCCTGGTTAACGAAACACAGGCTTTACCGGAGATCGAAGATGTTGATGCCGGTTTTCCGGGTGAGTCGGTTACCGTACATGGTAACAACCTTCGCTATCGTCCGCGCGACGACAGACCCTATGTCGAATCCTCCCTGATATTTGCTCAAGGCGGGACGAGTTATTCGCCCGTTGTCGATAGTAGTCCGAGAGATAGAGAGCTGAATGGTGACTTGCCGGAAGCCATAAATCCTGGTGCAGCAACCGTAAGGGCTCGCGTGGGCACGTTGGAAAGCGAGCCTTTCGATTTTGCCGTAGCAGGCCGGGAAAACGGCTCATTCCAAAATGTAACCCTGCAAATCACCGGTAGCCATACCTGTACCAGCGGGAGTATTGTACGGACCCTTGAAATCAGCGGTGACGGTGAAGAACGCACTGCCAACTTCGAAGAAGGAGGTAGTCGTTTGTGGCGAGAATCCTTTCATCTTGGCACATCAAACACAGGTGCCGGATTCTCCGGAGATTGCATGCATGGCGTGATCGTCGGGCAAAATACTTCCGTAACCGACAACAAGTTCGTGATGCATGTGCGTGACTTGGCCGCTGGACGTACTCGAGTGTCAGAAACATCTCTTGGTCAAGGTGTGCAAGTGCTGTTCAGCCCGGATGACAGTGTCGTGCTCTACAAGGCACAGGACGATTTCAGGGGAGTCGGTTTCGCGGTGATCCATCTCTACGATATGCGGGATCACAGTGTCATGCCGGATCCTGGTCCTGGGAACTCATGTACGGCATGCAACAGTCTCAGTGCAAGAGTTGTTAATTACCGAGACGTTGAAATAACATTTGATGGTGATGATTATGGTCCATATCATATAGAATAATCGTATCATTTCAGCTTTTAGAAAATCTAAGCTGCCAGTTTAAAAAAATGTGCTGAAAGATCCTTTTTTTCAATGGCAAGTTTTGCCATATCGAGCAGCTTCTCAATGGAATTACGCCCTTGAAGTTCGGCGGTACGGAACAGCGACATCAGAATTGCCTGAGTTCTAGAACCCTTTTCCGAGAGTTGTTTCCGGATGTCTTTTCCATCGTCCTGCTCGATTCTGAAATAATCGGAAAGCGTTTGGAGTTGTTCTTCTGTTTCAACGTGTGTTTTTTGCTGTAATTGTTTGGCTTTTTACCTTGTCTCTCCAGCCCGCCTAGTGTCCATAGAGATAGAGAACGAAGGAGTTGAGCATGTAGAGAGCAATCAGGGACAGGCTGGTCCAGCCGAACGTTCCAAAGAGGCGCTTCCGGGGACGGTAAAGCAGACCGACGATCACCACGGCACTCATGATGACGACGGTAAAAGCGGAAACGGTATGCTGCGCGGCTACGTGGGAAAGCAGCGGGCCTTTTGTGTAGAACAGATCGTCAATAGCCACGATCTGAACATTGAACAGATTGCTGCCCAGCAGATTGCTTACGGCCATGTCGAAAGCGCCGAGACGCAGCGCGGCGATACTCACCACCGTCTCCGGCACCGTCGTTGCGATGGCTATGAACAATGTGCCGATGAAGCTCTGTTCCCAGCCCATGACACGGGCCAGATCCGCTCCGATAAAGGGCAGCCACAGGCCGGCCCCGACAACCACAAGTGAGGACAGAGCGCAATAAACAATTGCCTGATGGAGTGTCAGGTCCGGATAGCGCTCCGCGGTTTCTTCCGGAGGCTTCCGGCGTTGGAGCTGCTCGTAGCGGAACACAGTCCGGACGGCAACGGCGTAAAGGACGATCAATGCGATCGAGTAGAGTCCGACGTGCCCGATGGACGGCACCCGGCCGCCGGCTCCAGTCATCAGGTTGAAGCCGACGATTCCCGTAAGAATGATGCCGAAACCTGCCGAGAGGATGTGTCCCCGGCTTATCCGGCAGTAAAGGGATTCTCCCGCGGTCATGACATCGAGGATCGCAATCAGCATGAGGTTGAAAATGCAGGCCCCCAGGATGTCGCCCAGGGTAATATCGGGTGTATCCGCCAATGTGACCGAGCTGACCCCGGTCATCAGTTCAGGCAGTGAGGTTACGGTTGCCAGGAGTATCAGACCGATCCAGGTTCCGCCTGTTCCTGTCTTTTCGGCGATTGCATCTCCGTAGCGGGAAAGGCGCGATCCGGCCACCCCGATCAGGATCATGCATATCATAAAGGAGAACCAGGCGGTCCCAACGGATGTGTTCATGGCTATTCAAAGAAGAAGCTTACACCATCAGGTATTTCTTTTTTACTTCATCGTCGGCTTCAAATTCCGCCGCCGTTCCTTCAAAGCGGATGACCCCGTTATCGATTACACGTGTTGTAGTTTAATGAAAACGGACACCATGATAAGCACAAAAATAAAGAAATAAGAGGTGTCCAAGGTGAACGAAAAACCGCGGAGAAAATTTTCTCCAGAATTCAAGAAAGACGCAGTAAAGCTGGTAACAGAGCAAGGTTATCGGGCTAGTGAAGCAGCGCGCAATTTGGGCGTCGACGGCAGTCTTTTGCGCCGATGGATCAAGGAATACGACCAAGCTAAAGGTGCTGCCTTTCCTGGAAATGGTCGTTTGAGCCATGAACAGGAAGAAATAAGAAAACTCCGGGAAGAAAACAAGCGCCTGCGCATGGAGCGGGAAATCTTAAAAAAAGCAGCGGCCTTCTTTGCCAGCGAGTCGAAATGAGATACGACTTCATCCGGCTGCAACGGAAGGCCTATTCCATCACACTGCTCTGCCACGTGATGGAAGTAAGCCGGAGTGATTTCTATCAGCATATTCAGTCAGAGCCGAAAAAGATTTCCAAAGAGCAGTTTGCCCTTGAATCCGAGACCAAAGAAATTTTCCGAAAGTCCCGGAATACCTACGGTGCCAGGAGACTCTCTCATGGTCTCAGAAAACAGGGATACAACGTGGGCCGTTACAGAGCGGGCAGTTTAATGCGCCGGCTGGATCTTCGGGTAAAATCCCGCAGGCGTTTCAAGGTCACAACAGACAGCAAACATGATCATCCCGTAGCCCCGAACCATTTGAACCGTGTATTTCAAGTGGATGTTCCTGATAAAGTATGGACATCCGACATCACGTATCTCTGGACACGCCAAGGATGGCTCTACCTGGCGGTGATTCTTGACCTGTTCTCACGGAAAGTCGTGGGCTGGTCATTGCAGCCGACGATGACCACAGACCTGGTTATAGAAGCTTTGACCATGGCCGTTAGCCGTCGGAATCCACTACCCGGCATCCTTCATCATTCGGATCGGGGAAGCCAGTACGCAAGTGCCGCATATCGGCAAAGACTCGATAAATACAAAATGATTGCCAGCATGAGCCGTAAAGGCAACTGCTGGGATAATGCTGTAGCAGAAAGATTCTTCCGCAGCCTAAAAAGTGAACTGACCGATCATCAATTGTATTCAACTCGCACCGAGGCTCGCAAAGAAGTAATTGAATACATTGAGATGTTTTACAACAGTGACCGACTGCATTCCCATTTAGGTTATCACTCTCCTTCTGAATTTGAAGGAAGATTCTGGAATAATCGGAATGCACTTAACTGAATGTCTGTTTTTACTTGACCACTTCACTAGAACATGCCCCTGATTTTGTCAATTAGATATCTCCGATGGAACGAAACTGGAAAGAAGGTAAAGGGCCCACGTTCTCGAACCCCTGCCTCGCTTCCATCCGCAGGGCCGAGATGGTGTTGCACAGGATCACGTCCCGGGCTGCAGCGCCACGGAGAACTCCAGTGCCCGCCCGTCACGCAGCACCGTTATCTTGACCGTGTCGCCCACGGAAAAGTCGTCCAGGCGTGCAAGCAGCCTGCTGACAGTGTCAACCGGCTTCCCGTCAACTGCGGTGATGATGTCTCCCGGTACAATCCCCCCATCCGGGGTGATTGTCGCCCCTTTCAGGCCGGCTTGTTCCGCCGCTGACCCCGGGGATACCTTCAGGATTACAATCCCCTTCAGGCCCAGGAGGGGTTTCAGGCGCTCATTGATTCCCTCGTCCAAGTGAATGCCGAGGGCCGGGCGGTTGTATTTCCCGTTCCGGATCAGTTGAGGTACAACCCGGTTCACCGTATCGACAGGCACGGCGAATCCGATACCGGCACTGGCTCCGCTCGGGCTGTAAATGGCCGTGTTGATGCCGATGAGCCGACCGGCGGAATCGAGGAGAGGGCCACCCGAATTTCCGGGGTTGATGGCTGCGTCCGTTTGAATCAGGTGCTCGATGGTGACGCCATTGCCGCTGAGGGAACGATCCAACGCTGAGACAATACCGGTGGTTAGAGTCCAGTCCAGGCCGAAGGGGTTGCCGATGGCGAACACCTTCTGGCCGACCTTCAAGTCGCTGCTCGTTCCCAGTGGTACCGGCGGGGAGCGCTTGAAGCCTATTCCGATCCTCAGAACGGCGATGTCATGGGAAGGGCTTGCCCCGACCAGGGCGGCCCTGTAGTCGCTTCCGTCGCTGAGCCTGACCGTTGCTTCACTCGCCCCCTGGATGACGTGGAAGTTGGTAATGACATGCCCGGATTGATCCCAGATAAATCCGGAACCCGTACCGCGCGGCACTGTGAAGACATTGCGCGTCCAGCGATCGCGCACCAGCGCCTTGGTCGTGATGAAGACGACGGAGTCGCGCGATTTTTCAAAAAGCTCGATCGTTGCCTTCTCGTCGGCGGCCAGATCACCGCGGGCCGCTACAGTGCGGGGTGAGGCGTCCGTTTTCGGGGAAAACAAGCCCTGAATGTGGGGGCAGCCCCGCCAGAGAATGAACAGCAAGGCACCCACCAGGGCATAAGCGATGAGGCGGAGGACATAACGGTTTTTGGCGGCCATAAGGCTCCTTTCATAGCGGACGGGTAGAAGGATTCAACGGGAGATCCCGGGCGGAATCGGCTGGATAAGGTTCTGTTGCTGTGTTGCTGAATATGTGAGAGAGGCGCCCTCCGTGTCAAGGAAATTTTAGCCGGCTGATTTCGTGCAGAACCCGATTTTTTTCCTGTCAAGATTCTGCAGATGCCGGTAACGGAAGGCCGAAGTAGATTCAGGGGCTTGGACCCTGCCTGTCAGGGCGATTCCCGTGGGAAAGGCGCTTTTAACGGCTCCGTTTTCATCGATCACTTATCGCACGGGTCAAGGGGGTCGAGCCTGCCCGCACATACCCCGGTTTTTCGGCATTCGCTGTGCTGCGGTGTGTTTTTTGCTAGGACCTTTTTTATTTAACAAGGAGCCGTGGATGCAATGCAAAAGGTTTTGGTGAACGAAAAAGGGATGGCATGGATCACGTGCAACCAATGCAAACACACTTCGGTTGTTGATTTGAATGGTTTCTGCGAGGGAATAAATGTCATCGACCACAAATGTTCAAAATGCGAGGCTGTGTCGGAAGTCACTTGCGAATTCAGAAAATCGTACAGAAAGGAAGTCAGCCTTCAAGGAACCTTCATCCGGCAACAGCCTGGAGAAGAGCTGGCGGGGAGAATCGAAGTCACCGATCTCTCAAGGGTCGGCATAAAATTTAGGACCCGGGTGACGTACGATTTTAAACCCGGCTGTATCCTGAAACTCACCTTTACACTGGACGACAGGAACAAGACTCAAGTCAATCAAATGACCAAGGTCAAATGGGTTGAGGGACGGATGGTGGGGGGCGAGTTCGTCAATCAGGACCAGTGGTCCCAGAAGCAACTGGGGTTCTATTTTATGTCCTAGATTGAAGGGAACAGCCTGCCCGGTGATCCCAGACGAGACCTTGACAATTCGGGGCAGATTGACCTTTCGTGCCAATCTGCCCCGAATTGTTTCTTGTCGGTCATCCCGGGGGGATTCTGTCCCTGTTTTTTCCTTGACGGTCGATTCAAAAAGATTTAACGGAAGGATATTGTGAAAAAAACCATCGAAACGAGGTTGCATTCCAGGGGAGAATCGGGCGGCAGGGAGAAGACGGTGCGCGAGAGTCAGCCGAATGGATGCAGCTTGGTTTGACAGGAGATCTGAAGACATGGACAAAAGGGGAAAATGCCCGGAGCCGACCCTGAAGGCCGGTGATCGACTTTTTGGCTTCAAGGTGCTGCGCGTTGAACAGATGGACGATCTCCGGGTGACGGCCTATGAGATCGAGCACGAAAACACCGGCGCAAAATTGCTTCATCTTCACAGCATGGACAGGGAAAACCTCTTCTCCATCGGTTTCCGGACCCCCCCTCCGGATTCAACCGGTGTGCCGCATATCCTGGAGCATTCCGTCCTCGCTGGTTCGGAAAAATATCCGCTCAAGGATGCCTTCAACGAACTGGTGCGGGGAACCCTGCAGACCTTCATCAATGCCTTCACCTATCCGGACAAGACCATCTACCCCGTGGCCAGCCAGGTCAAAAGGGATTTTTTCAATCTTGCCCGGGTTTATACCGATCTGGTTCTTTTCCCACGTCTCCTGGAGGAAACCTTTCTTCAGGAAGGCCATCACCTGGAATTCGTCGATCCTGAGGACACCTCCAGCGAACTCACCATTTCGGGCATCGTGTACAACGAGATGAAGGGGGCCTATTCCTCTCCTGAAGCGCTGATGTTCAAGGAGATCCAAGAAGCAATCTATCCGGATACGCCGTACGCCTTTGATTCCGGGGGCAGTCCTGAAGCGATTCCGACGCTGACCTACGAAGGGTTCCGGACTTTTCACCGCCTCTATTACTCGCCGTCCAATGCCCGGTTTTTCCTCTACGGGGATATTCCGACGGCCGAGCATCTGGCCTTTCTTGAGGAGATGCTTGCCGGCTTTGAGCGGACTTCCGTGAATTCCGAGGTGACCTGCCAGCCCCGCTGGATGGCCCCCGCCCAGGTGCGATCCGTTTATCCCGTGAGCAAAGAAGAGGCTCTGGCGGGAAAAACCGCCATCAACATGGCCTGGATGCTTACGGAAAACACCGATGAGGAGACCGCCATTCTCCTGGAAATCCTGGCGGGCATCCTGATCGGAAGCGCAGCCGCTCCGCTCCGCAAATCCCTCATCGATTCGGGCCTTGGCGAGGACCTTTCCCCCGTATCGGGCATCGAAAGAGATCTGCGCCAGCTTCTCTTTGCCGTGGGTTTGCGGGGAAGCGATCCGGAAAAGGCTGGAGCGGTAGAGGCCTGTATCATGGATTCGCTTAAAGAATCCGTTGCGAAAGGATTTGACCGGGAGCTGATCGAGGGCGTTCTCCATCAGATCGAATTTCAAGGCAAGGAGATTGTCCGGAGCTCCTATCCATACGGGATTGTCTTGATGGGGCGGGCTTACCACACATGGCTCTATGACGGCGATCCCCTCTCCGGACTGAACTTTCCCCGCATCATCGAACATGTGCGGAGAAAATGGGAGGCCCAGCCGGACCTCTTCGAGCGCTTGACGCAAACCTGGCTGCTCGACAATCCCCACCGCGTCCTTTCGATTCTGGAGCCCAGCCGGACCATTGCCGAGGAAAAGGAATCCGGGTTCCGGGAAAAAATGGCGGGCATTAAAGCATCATTGAGTAATCAGAACCGTGAAGAGATCCGGGAAACGGCGCAGCGGCTCCGGGCGTTTCAGAGCGAGCCGGACAGTCCCGACGCGGTAGCCTCTCTGCCGAAGCTCCGGGTTGCCGATCTCGAACGGGGCATTGAAACGATTCCCACAGAGAAAAGGTCTCTCGAAGGGATTCCCGTCCTGATGCACAATCTGTTTACCAACGGGATTGCCTATGCCGAACTGGCCTTTGACGTGTCCTCCATTCCGGAGGAGCTGCAGCTTTATCTGCCTCTGCTGGGCAAGATGACGAACAATATGGGGGCGGCGGGTTATTCCTATGAGGAGATGGCCAAGCGGATCACCCTGAAGACCGGGGGGCTCGGCTCGTCTCTCAACGCCGGCATGACGGCCGACGGCCGGGGAACCTGGCAGCGCATGATTTTCGGCGTATCCTCCCTCCATCGGAATGTTGAGGATGCCATCGAAATTCTGAAAGATGTCCTCACGGCTGGAGATCTCAGCCATGAAGCCCGGATTCGCGATCTCCTTGCAGAAAAGAAAAACGGGCTTCACGCCGCCGTCGTGCCTTCGGGCCATGCCTTTGCCAGGATGGCCGCGGGGGCGGGCCTTTCTCTGCCGGCCTGGCGCGATGAGCAGTGGCATGGCCGCACGCAGCTCCGCTTCGTCAGCCGCATTGCTGAGGAATTCCAGAAAAAGCCCGGCGAATTTCGGGAAAAGCTGGCATGCCTGCGGTCCATGGTCTTCAGCCCGGACAAGCTGCTGCTCAACGTGACGGGAGATGAGGAAGGCCTCTCCCTGCTGGAGAATCAGCTGAAGGTCCTTGTCAATTGCCTGACAAGGAGTGTCAAGGAGGAATCCGCAGCGCTTCCGGAAAGAACGCCGGTTTATTCCGGCATTGCCATTCCTGCTCAGGTGTCCTATGTGGCAAGGGTCATGGGCGCCCCCAATTTCAATTCGCCCTTGTCGCCTGCTTTGCTGGTGCTGGCCCGCCACTTGTCCAACGGCTTCCTCTACAAGCGCATCCGGGTCCAGGGTGGCGCCTATGGCGGTATGTGCCAGTTCGATCCCATGGGCGGATTGTTTTCTTTCTTCTCCTATCGAGACCCCCGCATTGTGGAAACCCTGGAGATTTATGAGGAGGCCATGGCCTTTATCGGCGATGTAAAACTGGCTCCGGAGGAAATGGAAAAAGCGATTGTCGGAACGATTGGTGCGCTGGACAGACCGATGGATCCTTCCGGACGGGGGTCGGTGGCCATGATCCGGGAACTGGCAGGCATATCGGACAACGATCGCCGGAGATTCCGGGAAGCCATACTGGATGCGTCGGCAGAAGACCTTCAAAGTGCCGCAATCGCTTATTTCAGCGATATGCAGAAGGAAGAGGGCGTTGCCGTGTATGCATCGGAGGATTCGCTTTCTGCCGCCAACCAGCGCCTTCAAAGAAAACTGGCAATAGAACCTCTCATATGGGAAGCCGCTGAATGACGGTCACAAAAACGCCCTGTTTTCTCTGCCGGCATTTCTTGATAACCCACAATTCCCGGTGGCCTTACCGTTGCCGGGCCATGAGTTTTATGTCGTTCACCCTCCCTTCGGAGGCGGTTTATCGGCATTCCGGGACTTCCTGCCTGGCCTTCACTCCCAAAAAACAAAAAACCGGCGTTCCGTGAGGATCTGAAGGAAACACTAATCGTGGTGAGCAAAAAAGCCGACCGAAGCGAGAAGAAGGATGACGAACCCAAAACCGAAATAAATGAGGGTGAATTGATCGATAACAGCCTGACCGGATTCCCGGATGACATTCATGTTCAGGATGTAGGCCCAGTAGAGAATGAAGCCGTAGTTTAGAATCAGGGCGAGTTTAATCCGGCCGAACAACACAGCCGCGGTGCTCATGATCAGCAGGAGGGCGATCTGAATCAGGGGGATCGAAAGATTGATGGAAAGAAGGGTGTCCATATTTTCTCCTTCCTAAATTGGAGGCAGTTGTTTGGTTGATCGTCTCTTGAAACGAAAAAAACCCGCAACGAGAAACATTCATGATTCCGGATTTTTATATTATGATTTTCCCCCTGTCAATGTTAAACTGATGTTGGAGAGACGGACCGGCCTTTAACAGTAAATCCCGCTGATGCGCCATTCTTATCGATGGATTCTGGAAGGGGTGGCGGTGTTTTCTGAAAAAATTTGTGATGTGGGGAGGTTGAGACAATGAGCAGATATTGTGGGCATCTTGCCGTCGCAGTCCTGATGGGGCTTCTGCTTGTCCTGCAAGGCTGTGCGGCCATGCATTTCCGCGACTACGGGAGATTTTCGCCGGATTCGAAAGCCGCCCAGGCCTTTGAAAGCTATCAGGTAGATCCGGAAATGAACTATTACGTCAGCGGTTCGGACACCCATCCGAGCGCCCTGCTGGGGCTCGATAAACGTTATGTGCTGGAGCCCTCCCTCTGGAAAGCTGTGGACATGACTCCCTCCCGAATGAAAGAACTTGTCGGTGCCATGAAGGCGAGGGCGTCAATGATCGGTCAGGGGTTATTCGGTTTTTCCCTTCTGGACCTCGAAGGAAAGCCTGTGGGAATCTGGTATTCCATTATGACAGCGACGACGGCGTTACGAATGAAGGAAGATAACGGAGTGATCATCTATACGCCGGATTTGGATACCTATGACAAGTACGAAAGCAAATCGGACGGAGGCGGAGGCGCGGACCGCTGAAAGGGGCCATCCTTTAGGCTGCAGGGGAAAATGACCAGAGACCGGTGAAAATCACCGGTCTTTTTTGTTTGAGATTGTTGAGCCGATCCCTGCGGATAACGGGTGTGGATTTATCTGAAAAATATCTTTCATGTTACCTATTGAAATAATTTAATATTTTTAAAATTTTATAGTGGGTGATCATTGTCCAGGACTTGTGGTACGGTCATTGCTCTTACTCACAACAAATCAGTTACTGCAAATTATTTTTGAGCATAAGTAACGAGTTGCATTCAACCGGACAGGGAGGTGGTGTCAAAGCGGGCGGAAGAATAGGACAGCAAGCAGATCATTTCAAAAAATAAAAAAGCAACAATATTTTTCCCATAATGAAAGGAGATTGAAAACATGATTAGAGCTTTTTACAAAAAAAGAGGGCAGAAAGGTTTCACGTTGATTGAACTCATGATCGTCATCGCGATCATCGGCATCCTGGCGGCCATTGCCATTCCGCAGTTTACTCAGTACCGGAAGAGAGCCTATGATGCCAGCGCCAAGGCGGATATAAAGAGCGCCTACACGGCGGCCCAGGCCTTTTTCAATGACAATCCTTCTGGCAGCCTTGCCGCTGCAACAATCACAGACGCTACTACTACAGGCGAGCTTCCGAGTAATGGGTTGAAAGTATCCAAGGGTGTGACAGTGACTGTAGGCGGTGGGACTATGAGTACCTTCACCCTCTCATCAACTCATAGCCAAGGCACTAAGACGTATGCCCTTACGGCTGGAGGCACGTTAACTGAGTAATAAGGCAAAATGGCAGGACAAATAATAAAAACACATCAATCATGGAGGGTGAGGATTTTCCTCACCCTTTTCTCATTTTTCCCAGGTTGAGAACCGGATGAACCTTTCCTTGGACACAGCCGAAACATTATCCGTTTCCAGACGATGCACATTCGCTGCTG
>MVRU01000066.1 GCA_002067745.1 Syntrophus sp. PtaU1.Bin005 | reverse complement strand
CCCGGAGAAGGCGGCGCCGAAAATCGACTGGGCCTATCTCATCGGGGATCTGGAAGCGAGGATGGCGCAGCTGCGCCAGAGAAAGCCGCAGCTTGAGGCCAAATCCTGGGTGGAGCAGACCGAACTGCGGGATCGGATCCTGGAACTGAACCGCGATCTCATGGAAACCATCTCGGAAATCTGACGGCGCGATCCTGCAGGATTTATGGGGCCAGGCGGTATTCGAAGGTCGCTACGATATTCAACCGGGAAAGCTGCGAATTTGCAGGCAGGGGGGCGAAGCGGGGCGTGCGGACGGCCAGCAGGGTGGCCTCATCCAGAAGCGGTGATCCCGATGAGCGGATGACGGCCGCGTTCACCACCTCCCCTGTCGCCGCAAGGGAAAACCGGATGACGGTGGTCCCCTCTTCTCTCAAGGCTTCAGCCTTTTCGGGATAGATCCAGGACTGTTCGATTTTTTCTCTGACCGCCTTGAGATAGGGCTTATAGCGCTGCTCCCGGCTGTTCAAGTCTACCGTGGCTTCGCGAAAGTTTTTGCGGGAGGAAGCCGGGGGCTTTGCTTCCTGGACGGCCTTCAGGCGGGGTTTGGCGGCCGGCGGCTTCGGGGCGAGGGCTTTTTTCTCTCGGGCCGCGAACATCTCGCGAAGATCAATGGTCACAACCTGCTGCGGATGTCTTTTCCCCCGCCACTCCATCAAGCTCACCAGGGACAGGGCGCCAAGGTGAATGATCAGGGAGATCGCGACGGAATAGAGTAGGATTTTGTTTGTGGACATGATCGCCTTATCGTTGCTTGATGGTGTGAACATAGAATAGGAATTCCATAAAATCAACAGGTGGCTCCGATTCATGAAGAAGGGGGTTGCAGAGCCGGAACGCGGGGGTGAGATTCCATCCCGCAGCCCGGATTCCGGAACAAAAGAGGATGAGCGGTGGATGGAAATCGCCCTTGAGGAGGCCCGTCTGGCTGCAGCGGAAGGAGAAGTGCCGGTGGGGGCGGTGCTCCTGTGGCAAAACTCGGTGATTGCCAGAAGTCACAACCAGCCGATTGCCCGTCATGATCCCACGGCGCATGCCGAGATTCTGGCAATCCGGGAAGCTTCCGAGATCATGAAAAATTACCGCCTGACAGGGATGACCCTCTATGTGACGCTTGAACCTTGCATCATGTGTGCCGGGGCTATCCTGCAGGCTCGCCTGGCAAGGCTTGTCTACGGGGCGGGCGATCCGAAGGGCGGAGCGGTGTCCTCCGTGTACCGGGTGCTCCAGGACAGCCGGCTGAACCATGCCGTTGAAGTGACCGGGAACGTTTTGTCGGCGCCCTGCGCGGAAATTTTAAGTGGATTTTTCCAGGAAAAGAGGATAACATCCGGCACGCCGAATGGCTGAAGATACGGACTTGCGGGCCGAATCTTGCGGAGAGATACCGAAGTGGTCGTAACGGGATCGACTCGAAATCGATTTGGGGGTCAAAAGCTCTCACGGGGGTTCGAATCCCCCTCTCTCCGCCAATCATTCCCGATCCGGATTTCAGAACGGCGGGAGAGCCCATAGCGGCGCCGTAAACACCGTGATCCGAAAGAAGCGATGTGATCTGAAAAAGTGGTGGTGTTTTTTCTGCTTTTCTGTTAGGGAGCTTGCGTCATTTTTCAGCGGCTGTTTTTTGAGGAGAGATGCCCGAGAGGCTGAAGGGGCACGACTGGAAATCGTGTGTATGTCCACAAAGATGTACCGGGGGTTCGAATCCCCCTCTCTCCGCCAGTTTCTTCCTCTGGAATTGGTTGTCCGCCCGCCGCGAAGAAAGTTTCTGGACGGGATTCTCAGGGATATAGATAGCCGGGCCCCGTGCAACGATGGCGTGTGAACCCCGTCAGGTCCGGAAGGAAGCAGCGGTAGCAATGTCCAGCGTGTGCTGCGGATCAGCCTGGCTATCTTTTTTTTTCAGCTAAAAGCGGCCGCCCGCAAGTTCCCAGGTCCAGAATGTGCCACCCCGGTTCTTTTGTCGGAGTTTTTCTGATAATCTTTGTCCTTCCAGTGATATTGTGAGAGTGCCGGCAGGAACACCTGCTCTTCCGTCTTGAGAATTCCCCCGTTCCGAAGAGGGGTCGGCAAATTCTTCGGATAGTGTTCTCCTTCGGAGTCGTTATGGATTACCTCGTTTTAGCCCGGAAATGGCGGCCCCAGGTCTTCGAGGACGTGGTGGGGCAGCCTCACGTGGTCCAGACCCTGAAAAATGCCATCCGCCAGGACCGCATTGCCCACGCCTTCCTCTTCAGCGGACCGCGGGGTGTGGGAAAGACCTCCGTCGCCCGCATTCTGGCCAAGGCCATCAACTGTGAACAGGGTCCGTCGGATATACCCTGCAACACCTGCACGAACTGCCGGGAAATCACGGAAGGCGTTTCCCTTGACGTCCGGGAGATCGATGGCGCCTCCAACCGGGGGATCGACGAAATTCGCGAACTCCGCGAACGGATCCGGTTCCTGCCCGTCTCCTGCCGCTATAAAGTCTACATTATCGACGAAGTGCACATGCTCACCCGGGAGGCCTTCAACGCCCTCCTGAAGACCCTGGAGGAGCCCCCGGCACACGTTGTCTTCATGTTTGCCACGACGGAAACCCACAAAGTTCCGGCGACCATTCTTTCCCGCTGCCAGAACTTCGAATTCCGCCGCCTTGCTCTGCGCCAGATCGTGGAGCAATTGAGAAAGATTTCGGACGCCGAAAAAATCGAAGTCAGTGACACGGCCCTTGCCTGGATTGCCGAAGCGGGAGACGGCAGCATGAGGGATTCCGAGAGCATCTTCGACCAGGTGATTTCTTATGCCGGGACGACGATCGGGGATGAGGCGGTCGAGGACCTGCTCGGCAGGACCGATCGCCGGTTCCTCTTTCAGCTTTCCGAGGCGGTCCTGCACCGCGATGCGGGGCAGTGCCTGAAGATCATTGACGAGGGATATTACGCAGGCCTGGACATGACCTATTTTTACCAGCTTCTGCTGCGGCACTTCCGCAATCTTCTCCTGGTCCGGATCGTCGGGCGGAAACAGGAGCTTCTGGACATCTCCGGAAGCGATCTGGAGAGGCTCGAGGCGCAGGCGGCGGAGGTTTCCCGGGAGACCCTGCGGCAGCTTCTGGATATCCTCCTGGCTGAGGAGGAAAACGTCCGCCGGAGCCGCAACCCCCGCTTGAACCTCGAGACGATCGTCTGCAGAATGGCCGCCCTGCCGCCCGCTTTTCCCCTGGCGGAAGTCCTTGCCCGCATGGAGGAGTTGGAAGCCCGCCTGGCAGCTTCACCGCCGCTGCGCTCTGAGGGGAGTGGGCAGGCAGACCCGCCGGTGACCGGGGAGCGCACACTGGACCTGCCGGCAGTCCCGACGAAGGTGGAATCCGTTAAGGAGCCGGTCCCGGAGTTGAAGGAGCCATCCCGGGGGCAGGCGAAACCGGAGGACGTCTGGGGAAATTTCAAGAACCACGTGAAAAAGCATTCGGTGCCCCTGGCTTCGCAGATTGAGCAGGGCGAATACCTCGGCTGTCAAAACGGCAAGCTGCGGATCGGATTTCGCAACCACATGTTTTTCGAGGCCATCAATGACTCGGCGCAGAAGAACCGCCTGAACGAGATTGCCGGCTCTTTTTTCCAGTCCGGCGTGACGGTGGAGATCGAGTCCCTGGAGCCGGAACCGGGCAGCCGGGGTGCTGAAAAAATATCGGAGGCCATGATCCGCAAAAACTCCATAGAGGAAATTCGGCGGGAGGCCCTGAATCATCCTCTGCTGCAAAAGGTCATGAGCGTATTTGAAGGCGCGGAAGTTCAGGAGGTCAAGGTCCGAACCCCCGCCAAGCAGCCCCCGGAACAGGGGTGAGGAGGAGAAGTTTTTTATTCAAAGAGGATAAGGAGGTAAAACTCATTGGCGGCAAATTTTGGAAACATTATGAAACAGGCCAAGATGCTTCAGGAAAAGATGGCCCGTCTCCAGGAAGATCTTGCATCCCGCACCGTGGAGGCCACGGCGGGCGGAGGGATGGTTTCGGTTACGGTAAACGGTCGCTTTGAAGTCGTTTCCTTGAAAATCGAGAAAGAGGTGGTCAATTCCGAGGACGTGGAGATGCTGCAGGACCTGATTGTGGCCGCTGTCAACGAGGGCGTCCGCAAGGCCCAGGAGATGACCTCCTCGGAAATGGCCAAGCTGACCGGGGGCATGAGCATTCCCGGGTTGATGTAGGAGGGGCGGTTCCGGCATGGCAGGTTACGCCCTTCCCATTAAGCGCCTGATTGCGGAGCTGGGGAAACTTCCGGGGATCGGGGAAAAGACAGCGACACGACTGGCGATGCATATCCTGAGAGCCCCGGAAGACGACGCCCGGGGACTTGCAGACAGCATTGCCGATGTGCGGAATACAATCCGCTTCTGCAGCGTCTGCTACAATTTTGCCGAGGCCGAACTGTGCAATATCTGCCGCGACTCCGCACGGGATTCCAGCCTGATCTGTGTCGTGGAAGATCCGGACGCCCTGATGGCGATCGAGGAAAGCGGGAGTTATTCCGGGACGTACCATGTCCTCCACGGAGCCCTTTCGCCCCTGGACGGCATCGGGCCGGAACAGCTCCATCTGCGGGAGCTGGTCGACCGGGTGCGGGAGCACTCGGTTCGCGAGGTCATCCTGGCCACGAATCCCAACGTCTCCGGCGAATCAACGGCGCTCCTGATCGCCCGGATGATCGGGAAGCTGGATGTCCCGGTGACCCGCATCGCCCAGGGGGTGCCGATGGGCGGTGATCTCCGTTATCTGGATCGGATGACCCTGTCCAAATCCCTGGAATTCCGCAGGGGCATGGAAAAGGAGCCGTAAGGGCTCCACCAATTCAGAATCAGAAGGAAGGATGAGACGGGTGCGAGAGATTTCCGCTGGAACCGTGACCGAGACATTGCGGGACCTCTTTATTGCCGCTAACCTTGAAATGGGCCGGGACATGCAGGATGCCCTGGCCAGGGCGGCGGAGGAGGAGGAATCGCCTCTCGGGCGCTACGTTCTGCAGAAGATTCTTGAAAACATGGACGTCGCCAGGAAGGAAAGCCTGCCGCTCTGCCAGGACACGGGGCTGGCTGTCGTTTTCGCGGAGATGGGCCAGGAGGTTCACATCGTGGGGGGCGACTTTCAGGCAGCCGTTCAGGAGGGGGTCCGTCAGGCCTACCGGGAGGGCTATCTCCGCAAATCCCTCTGCGATCCCCTCTCGCGGCGGAACACGGGGGACAACACCCCGGCGGTGATTTTCACCGAGGTGGTTCCCGGCGACCGGCTCAAACTGATCGCGATGCCGAAAGGCGGCGGCAGCGAGAATATGAGCTGCAGCGCCATGCTTGTTCCCGCCGAAGGGAAAGCCGGGATTGTCGATCATGTGGTGGCCTGTGTCCGCAAAGCCGGCTCCAATCCCTGTCCGCCTGTGTTGGTCGGGGTGGGTATCGGGGGATCCCTGGAGATGTCCGGCGTCCTGGCTAAAAAAGCCCTCCTTCGGCCTCTCGGGACGGCCAATGCCCATGACGAGCGCCTGGCTGCCATGGAGCGGGAAATCCTGGAAGGGGTCAATCGATTGGGGATAGGGCCCCAGGGATATGGGGGGCGCGTAACCGCCCTGGCGGTTCACATGGAAATGATGCCCTGCCACATCGCCAGCCTGCCCGTTACGGTCAATATCCAGTGCCATGTGGCGCGGCACAGGGAGGCGGTGCTCTGAAATGACGAGCGAGCCGATCCGCCTGGAAACGCCTTTGAATGACGAACTCTGTGAACGCCTCTCCGTTGGGGATCGGGTCCTGCTCAGCGGGGTCCTCTACACCGGACGGGATGCGGCCCACCACCGCCTGTGCGACGCCGCGGTGCGGGGAGAGCCTCTGCCCTTTCCGGTCCAGGGCGCCGTGATCTTCTATGCGGGTCCGGCTCCGGCGAAGCCGGGGGCGGTAACCGGGTCCATCGGCCCGACAACCAGCTACCGCATGGATCCGTTTGCGCCGCGCCTGATGGCCCTGGGTTTGAAGGGGATGATCGGCAAGGGGCGGCGTTCGCCGGAAGTCGTATCCGCGATGAAGCAGTACAAGGCGGTCTATTTCGGAGCCATCGGCGGGATTGCGGCGCTGACGGCCCGCTGCATCCGGGAATCCGCCGTAGTGGCCTATGAGGACCTCGGTCCCGAGGCGATCTTCCGTCTGGTTGTCTTCGAGCTTCCCCTGGTGGTGATCAACGATACGAAGGGAAGGGACCTTTATGACGAAGCCCTGAAAACCTACTCCCGGACTTGAAACGCGTCTTCCCTTGTGCAAAAAAGAAAAAATAATTCAAAAATTATCACACCAAAAGAATCAATAGTCAAACTATAGTTGTATCTTGATCAAAAAACAGCTATATAACAGACTGTTGCAATGTCAACTTCCGCAAATAAAGATTGACAACAAATCGTTTTTTTATAATAAGCATGGGCGCTGAAACACGTTCCACAACGAATAAATTCCTTTTGTTCGCGAACACAACCCCGGAGAAGATTCAATGATAGAAGTGAGATGGCATGGAAGAGGCGGGCAGGGTGCGGTGACATCTGTTGAAATGCTTGCTTTGGCGGCGATCGGCGAAGGCAAGTACGCCCAGGGATTTCCGAGTTTCGGCCCTGAAAGGCGCGGCGCACCGGTAGAGGCTTTCAACCGGGTGGATGACAAACGGATCAAGAAGCGGCAGCGTATTTATCGTCCCGATGTCGTGGTTGTTCTTGATCCGGGTTTGATCACCCTCGTGAATGTCGCGGAAGGACTGAAGCCGGAGGGGCTTCTGATCCTCAACACGCACAAGCCCTTCACGGAAGTCAAACCGCATATTCAGTTCGATGGCCGGATCGCTCTGGTCGATGCAACGGCCATTGCCTGGGCGGAACTGGGTGTTCCCATTACCAACACGACCATGTTGGGCGCTCTAGTCAAAATGACCGATATCGTGAAGATGGAATCCCTGAGCGAACCCATTGAACACCGGTTCGGCCGGATTGCCAACAAGAATCTGACGGCGATGAAGCGAGCCTTTGATGAGGTTAAACTCGTATAAATCTGCAGACAAGGGTCGAGGTATTTATAATGGCGGAGAAAAAATGGCCAGAAACCTGGCAAGAAGTGAATCCGGGATGTATCGTCTTCCGGCCTGGAAGTTCCAGGGATTATCATACCGGCACCTGGAGGGCGGAGCGCCCGATCTGGGACAATTCCAAATGCATCAAATGCGGCATATGCTATCTGTTCTGCCCGGAAGGGTGCATATCGGAGGATGAGGAAGGATATTTTGCGGCCGATCTGAATTACTGCAAGGGCTGCGGAATCTGCGCCCACGAATGCTGGCCTGGTGCGATTAAAATGGTGGGGGAGGAATAGGCCATGTCGAAACGAATAGGTATGGAAATCGCGCTTGCCGCTGCCGAAGCGGCTGCCCTGTGTCGACCGGATGTTATTGCCGCCTATCCCATCACCCCGAATACGCACGTGCCGGAGCACCTTTCCGAGATCGTCGCGGAGGGGCGCCTCGATGCCGAGTTCATTACCGTGGAATCGGAACATTCGGCCATGAGCGCCTGTGCGGGGGCTTCCGGAGCCGGGGCGCGCGCCTTTACGGCAACGAGCTCCCAGGGGTTGCTCTACATGGCGGAAATTCTGGCGATCATCTCTTCCATGAGGCTGCCCGTCGTTATGATCATCGGCAACCGGGCGCTTTCCGGCCCCCTGAGCATCTGGAACGACCACAGCGACATCATGAGCCAGAGGGATATCGGCTGGATCTCCCTGTTTGCCGCCAATGGGCAGGAAACCGTGGACATGACGATCCAGGCCTTCAAAATCGCCGAGCATCCGGACGTGATGCTGCCGACCAACGTCAATCTCGATGGCTTTCAGCTTACCCATGTCGTTGAGCCGATGCTCATGCCCGACCAGGAAGAGGTGGACCGTTTTCTGCCTCCCTTCAAACCCTTCGCCGCACTGAACCCCGACGATCCGGTGACCCTCGGCGCGCTGGGGCTTCCGGACATCTACACGGAAGCCTGCAAGAGCCGCGAGGAAGTTCTTCTGAATTCCAAAAAGGTCATTCTTGAAGTCTGGAAAGAGTGGGAGGAGCAGTTCGGCAGGAAATACGAACCCATCGAACCCTACGAGGCGGAGGATGCGGAAGTCCTTATGCTGACCATGGGCTCCATGGGGGAAACCGCGGAAATGGCCATCGATGAACTCCGGAAGGAAGGGATGAAAGCAGGCCTTCTCAAATTAAAGCTGTGGCGGCCCTTTCCCTTTGAGGAACTGAAGGAGGCGGTCAAGGGAGCAAAGGTCCTGGTTGTTACGGATCGTTGCCTCTCCTATGGCGGGGCAGGCGGCCCCGTCGCCCTGGAAGTTCGCTCCGCCCTGTACGAGGAAAAGAAGCGGCCCGTGATTTTGAATTACATCATCGGTCTTGGCGGACGGGATGTCATGGTGGACCATTTCATGGAGATGATCAGAACCGCGGCGAAAGCGGATGCGGAGAGACCAGAGAAAGCCTACGAAATTTATGGGGTGAGAGAATAATGAATACGGCAAAACAGTACCGATCCGGTCTTGTTGAAAACTTTGACCTCTATGCGCCGAAGCTGGTGGACAAGGAAGAATACTTTGCCGCCGGGCATCGCGCCTGTCAGGGATGCGGAGAGGCCCTGGCCATTCGCCTGATGTGCAAGGCGTTGGGCAGAGACACGGTCATTGTAAACGCCACGGGTTGCATGGAAGTCATTTCCACGATGTACCCCACCACGGCATGGAAACTTCCCTGGATGCATGTGGCGTTCCCCAATGCCGCAGCCGTGGCTTCCGGCGTGGAGGCCGGATTGAAGGTCCTGCGCCGCAAGGGGAAAATCAAAGACCGCTATGTAAAGACGGTGGGCATCGGCGGCGACGGCGGTACGGTGGACATCGGCCTTCAGGCCCTTTCCGGCGCCATGGAGCGGGGGCACGACATGCTTTATGTCTGCTTCGACAACGAGGCCTACATGAACACGGGCATCCAGCGATCCGGCGCCACGCCTTTCGGGGCTTCGACCACCACCGCACCTCCCGGGAAGGCCAGTCGCGGAAACCGGACCTGGAAGAAGAACATGCCCGAGATGATGGTCGCCCACAACATACCCTACGTGGCCACGGCCTGCCACAGCTACCCCATCGATTTCATGAACAAGGTGAAAAAGGCCCGGTCGATCAAGGGGCCTTCCTACATCCATTGCCTTTCCGTCTGCCCCACCGGCTGGCGCTGCGATTCGAAAAGCTGCATCAAAATGGGGCGGCTGGCCGTTGAAACCGGCGCATTTCCTCTTTACGAGGTAGAAAACGGGAAATACAGATTAAGTGCGGATATGCCGGAAACGCTGAGGCCTCTGGAGGATTACATCAAGCTCCAGGGCCGGTTCCGGCATCTGACTCCTGATGAAATCGGATACTTCCAGGAGAGGGTGAAACTCGAATACAAAAAGCTCATGACCAAGGTGAAGAGCTCCCGTTAAGGTCGGGAAAAGCAGCAGCTGGACAACATCAAGGGGAAGATAATGAACACAGAGGTAGACAGGGGGAAAGTCAGGGAGATTGTCGGTCGGCACGGCGGGGATGAAAGTTCGGCCGTCGCCGTTTTGCAGGATCTCCAGGAGGAATTCCGTTACCTGCCGAAGGAGGCCTTGACCATCGTGAGTGACGAACTCAAGGTTCCCCTGAGCAGGGTTTACGAGATTGCAACGTTTTACAATGCCTTCAGCCTGAAGCCGCGGGGGAAATACCTCATCGAGGTGTGCGCCGGAACGGCCTGCCACGTCCAGGGGGGATTCAATCTCATGGACCGGCTGGAGAGGGATCTCAACATCTCCTGTGGGGAGACGACGGAGGATGCCGTGTTCACCCTCGAAGAGGTGCGGTGCCTTGGTTGTTGCAGCCTCGCCCCCGTGGTACGGATTGGCGGTAACATCCATCCTTATCTCACCCAGGATGAGATTCCCAAGATTCTGAAAAACTATCGCAAGGCAGGGGTGAAAAAGTGAGTACGATAAACACACGAGATGCTCTGAATAAAGCTGCGAAACGGGGCCTCACGCGTCTCATGCCGGCAAAGACCAAGATCCTCGTCGGTATGGCGACAAGCGGCATCGCCTCAGGGGCGCAGGAAGTCTACGATGCCCTTGAGAAGGAAATCGCGAAGCGCGGTCTGGATTTCATCCTCAGCAAGACGGGAAGCATGGGGATGGATTGCATCGAACCCCTCGTTGATGTGATCGTGCCCGGCAAGCCGCGCCTCTCCTTCAGCAGGATGAAGGCGAAGATGGTTCCCGCCCTTCTGGATCAAGTGGCCGATGGAACCCTTGGCGCGGTGGCTCCGACCTATCGCATGGATGAAGAGGAGCTCATTATTGAGGGAAAGAAGAAGGCCTATTTCAAGGGTGCCGTACCGGCCGCTTATTCCGGGATCCCGAAAATTTCGGAGCTTCCCTTTTACGGCAAGCAGCTGAAGATCGCCCTGCGAAACTGCGGAATGATCGATCCCGAAGACATCGAGGAGTATATCGCCCGTGGCGGGTATTCCGCCCTGTATAAGGCTCTGAAGACCATGAAGCCGGAGGAGGTTATTGACGAAGTGAAGATCTCCGGCCTCCGGGGGCGGGGCGGCGGCGGTTTTCCGACGGGGACGAAATGGGAGAGCTGCCGACGGGCCGAAGGCGACATCAAATACGTCATCTGCAACGGCGACGAGGGCGACCCGGGGGCATACATGGACCGGAGCGTCATGGAGGGAGATCCCCACAGTGTCCTGGAAGGGATGATCATCGGGGCCTATGCGGTAGGCGCCCATGAAGGTTACATCTACGTCCGCAACGAATACCCCCTGGCCGTGGCAAACCTCCAGCGGGCCATCGAACAGGCCCGGAAAGCCGGGTTTCTGGGCGGCAACATCTTCGGAACGGGCTTCGCCTTTGACGTCAAGATCGGCAAGGGCGCGGGCGCCTTTGTCTGCGGAGAATCAACGGCCCTCATGGCCTCCCTGGAGGGAAAAGCGGGCGAGCCCCGGGCCAAATACATTCACACCGTGGAGCACGGGCTCTGGGACCGGCCGTCCAATCTGAACAACGTGGAGACCTGGGCGAATGTCCCCGTCATCATCGGCCGGGGCGGCAAGTGGTTTTCCGGCGTCGGCGCAGCGAACAGCACGGGAACGAAGGTCTTTTCCCTCGTGGGCAAGATCAACAACATCGGCCTCGTGGAAGTGCCCATGGGGATACCGCTCAAGGACATCATCGATGAGATCGGCGGGGGTATCCCGGGCGGCAGGAAGTTCAAGGCCGTGCAGACGGGCGGACCCTCCGGGGGCTGCATTCCCGCTTCGATGATCGACCTGCCCGTAGATTTTGACTCCCTCTGGGAAGCCGGCTCCATGATGGGCTCCGGCGGCATGATCGTCATGGACGAGAACACCTGCATGGTCGACATCGCCCGTTACTTCATTGAATTCCTCGTGTCCGAGTCCTGCGGGAAGTGCGTTCCCTGCCGGGAAGGGATCTACCGGATGAATGAAATCCTTCATGACATCTGTGCGGGGAAGGGCAAGAAGGGGGATCTGGAGCTCCTGGAGCGCATGGCCGAAGCCATCAAGGACGGATCCCTGTGCGCGCTCGGCGGGAGCGCACCGAATCCCGTCCTCAGTACGATTCGCTATTTCCGGGATGAGTATGAGGCCCACATCAAGGACAAAAAGTGCCCGGCCGGTGTCTGCCGCGCCCTGATCCAGTTCGGCATCGATGCGGAGAAATGCACAGGCTGTGGGGCCTGCGCGAAGAAGTGCCCCGTGGAAGCAATCAGCGGCGAGCGGAAAAAGGTTCATGTGATCGACCAGGCGAAATGCATCAAGTGCGGTGTCTGCAGAGAGACGTGCAAATTTGATGCGGTAACCGTAGCATAAAGGGTGGCAAGATGGTGAACTTAGTCATAGATGGAAAGAATATTGAAGCCGAGGCGGGAACGACAATTCTTGCCGCTGCCCGCGAAAACGGGATTTACATTCCGACCCTGTGTCATCACGAATCGCTTGAACCATCTGGGGCGTGCCGGCTGTGCGTCGTAGAGGTCGCCAAGGGGTCGAGAAAGCGCATCGTGACCTCCTGCATTTACCAGGTCGAGGACGGCATTGTCGTCGATACGAAGAGTGAACGGGTCCTCGGGGTGCGCCGGCTCGTCCTGGAGCTGCTCATGGCCCGGTGTCCGAAATCGGACGTGATCCGGACGATGGCTCAAGAGTTGGGGGTCGCTCCCGAAAAGCGCTTCCTCCCGGACAAGGACAAGGGAAAGTGCGTCCTGTGCCGGCTGTGCGTCAAGACCTGCGAGGATGTGGTGGGTGCATCAGCCATCGGATTCTCCTTCCGCGGCAAGGACAAGATCGTCGGTCCCCCCTTCGTGGAGGATTCCAAGGCCTGTATCGGCTGCGGTGCCTGCGCCTACGTCTGCCCGACAGGCCACATCGAGATGACCGCCGGCAACGGCGGCAGCGAACGGACGATCTGGGGACGCACCTTCAAAATGGCGGCCTGCAGCGTCTGCGGGCGGTATTTCGCGCCGGAGGATCAGCTCCAGTTCATCAGCAGCAAGACCGGGGTGCCCCTTGAGGACCTCATGGTCTGCATGAGCTGCCGTTAAAAAAATTTAAATTCTCTTGCACATGGGTTTTGTCTGTGATAAGAGAATTTCCCCATCCGGTTGAGGAAGGGGGCCGATCTTTGGTATTCGACAGACAGGACCTCCGGGAACAGCTTCCCGATTCCTGGAATGTCAGTCCGTTATTGTAAAAAACTACTCCTCAGTAGCTCAGTCGGTAGAGCAGATGGCTGTTAACCATCGGGTCCGTGGTTCGAGTCCGCGCTGGGGAGCCAAATTTAATCCGCTGAACTTCAGCGGTCATTTGTTAGCGCGAAACCCCGTCGGGTCATCCCCTCGGGGT
>MVRU01000065.1 GCA_002067745.1 Syntrophus sp. PtaU1.Bin005 | reverse complement strand
GCCACCCACGACAACGTGGAGAAGGCCCTGAACCGCCTCTGCCAGCTGGCCGCCGAGCATATCGCCTATACCGCCACCTGCGCAAAGGGCCTCTACGCCGGTTTCTCCGGCACCGTGAAGCAGGCCCTCGACATGATCTGCGAGATCCAGGCCTCCCAGATTGGCTTCGCCAAACCCTGCAACACGAGCATCTACCAGGGGACCGCCATCGCCACGGTGGAAGACGCCCTGAAACTCCTCTGCAATGTCACGGCGGGGCAGATCGGATTCGCCAAACCGTGCAACACAAGCATCTACCAGGGGAAGACGCTCGATACCGTGGAGGATGCCCTGAATCTCCTCTGCGATATCCAGGCGGGACAGATTTCGTACAGGCCGGGCGGTTCCTGCACCTTTCTCAACCAGCCTGGAATCGACACGGTCCAGGAGGCCCTGGACGCCCTCTGTGCCCGTCCCGCCGGCGGAGGCTGCCGGATGACCGTGGGCCCGGAAGGCGGGCTCTTTGCCTCCCTGGAGGATGCCCTCGAGATTCTCCTTGAAAAAGAGGAGCGGCGGGATATCTGTCTCTGTCTCCTGCCGGGGGACCATGAATTTACCGGCAGGCTGATCGAGCCGAAGCACGAGGGCGTCAACCTGTGCCTGACCGGGTGTGGCCGCGGCACGCAGCTCTATCTGGTGAAGGAACCGGCTCACTTCAGGGGATTTGCGTCGGTATGCCTCTCGGATATGGCGGTGGTAACGCGCGAATCGCCGGTCGGGGCCTTTCTCTTCGACCGCTGCCGTGACATCTCCCTGAAAGGGATGGCGGTCTACGGGGTCGTCGCGGACGACTTTCTGGTGGGAGTCCGCAATGCCCGGACCGTCACGATGCATGGCTTGGAGCTGGAGGCATCGGGATCGAACAGTCTGGAGGTCCCCGCCAAGCTGTTTGATCTCAATAACGCCCTCTTTGACCTCTATCAGGTTGCCGACCGGACCTTCTTCGATCGGAAGGCGGCCGTGGTGGCTCAGGTTGTCGCCGATCTTCCCCAGCAGGATCGCCGAACCCTGGCCGAAGGCATCAGCGGGCGGGTGAGGGTGATGGAGACCCTTTCAGACCGGGAACGTCAGAGCTATGTGGAGCTGGTTGCTCTTCTGCGCCAGACCAGCGTGGCTCCGGCGGAGATGGAGGGCGTGCTCGGGAAGATTCGACTGGAGGCTGTCCGGGAGAATCCCGCTGTTGCTCTGGGCATTGCCGATGCACGATCCGACTGGAACATCGGTGACTGCGATATCCTCGGCATCGTTACCCTCTACGGTTTTCAAACCGCAGGACCGCTTCCGGCGGATTTGACGAAAAACCTGGAACATCTGGTGAAGGAAGGACGGGTGAGCTTTGGAGGTCTCGGAACAACATTCCGGGCCACCGGCTGCCGCTTGACCCGGATGGACGTCAGCACAGTCATACAGAAACGGCTTGCGGACATCATCGAAAAGCAGGGTGGGACCCTCCCCGCCCTTTTCTCCTCCGCCATCCTGGGCGACCTGACCCTCCTGCGCGAGGACAACCAGATGACGTTCCTGAACACGAGCCTCTCTTCGTCGGTTTTCGAGGTGAGTTCCGCCCGCGCCGCCGTGGTGGTGGGAAACTCGACCATCTACGTCGGCAATCGCGGGGAAGGGGAAGCGGCCATTCTGGACATTACGCCCCAGGGGCGCTCTGAACGGGCCGCCAACCTGGGGCTGATTATTACGGGGTAACTCTCTTCCTTGTTTTTTAACCCCGGAGGCGAATGCCGGGGACCATGTCAACGTCTTCCTGAGTGGTGCAGAGAAGAAAGGAGACCGGCGATGCAGGGTCGCATTCACAAGGCGATCAGACGGGCTGTTCCGGTGCAGACATTCATTTCCCCAGCCTCGCCGGATCCTCCGGATACCGCCAATCCTGCCCGCGTGCGGAAGGCTTTGCGCGGGGAGGGCCTGCAATCGCAGCTCCATGTGGGCCCCGCTGACGACATCTTCGAGCGTGAGGCGGACGAAGTGGCGGAGGCCGTTTTGCGAATGCCCGACGAAAACCGGATGGACCCCGGTACTGCTGATCAGAAGCAGGAACATCGGCAATCGAACGGGTTCCCAGCCCCCCGCCCGTCTGTTCTCCGCCGAAAGTCGCCCCCGCCGCCGGGGCCTGCGGAAGAACAGCCCTATTACAGCGATCTGCGGGAAGATGTCCGCAGGGACCTGAGCGGGCGTTCATCTGCGCCAGGCGCTGAACTGCGCAAGAAATTGCTCGAAATCGTGGAGGCCATCGAAGCTGCCGATGCGCAGGGGAAAAGCCGGAAGGATCTTGCCGAAATCGCAAAAGCGGTGAGGGAATTCGTTTCCGCCATGGCAGGCTTCAAACCCGAATTTCGTCTGGCCGAATGGTCGCAGGCGGGTTTCGACTACACCACCGCCAGGTACCAGCTCGTGCTTTCTCCTTCCTTGGCGGAGCATATCACAGCGCGGCTTGCGCTTCTCGGCCTCGCCGGCCAGGCAGAAGAGATGCGGGTCTTTGCGAAACGGACAGGTGTCGGCCGGTGGCCCCTGGAGGAGCAATCCGGCTACTACGAGGTGATCACGTCCACCGCCGCCGAGAGCATCGATCTGAGCAGCGAGGCGGCCCTAACCGCATCGTCCGACCGGATTTTCAAGGCGCTCGCCCTCGTCATGCAGGGGATTTCAAAGCTCAACCTGGAGGAAGCCGGGGCTGACCTCCAGAAAATGCGTTCCATTTTTTCGTCGGCGGATGAGGGCTCGCTGGGATTCTTCTCCATCGGCCTGTACCTTGAAGCGCTCGTCGTGCATTTGAAGCGGCTGCACACCGCATTGCAGCAAATCTTTCAGAAAAGGATGGACGATGCCATCTCCGAGGTGCAGACCACCGGCACATCGGCCGCGTTGGACAAGGCTGAGGCGCTCCTCAAGGACATCCAGGTCCAGGCGCTGACGGACATCCGCGGCGCGGGGAAAGCCTCTTTGTTCGTGGGAGCGCTCGCGCCGGAGGTGACGCGTTCGACCTTCAGGAAAAAAGGAGGGACTCACGAGGAGTTTTTCGGCGCCGGCAAGGGGCCCCGGGTGAAGATCGAGTACTACGATGTCCGACAGGAAACGGGAAAGGAAAAGCAGTTGACGCTGCAGCGGATCTGCCAGATCCGCCAGGACCAGATCAAGTTCGTCCGGGAGATCTACGGGCTGGAGACCCGGGAACCGAAGGCGAAACGGGAAGGAGAGGAAAATAAGGCGCTTCTTGCCCAGGCGCTGGGAGGTGAGAAATTCCGCCTCGACAGCATCGACGATTGGAGAAAGTTCCTTGCGGCGAAGTACGACCGGATGGTCGGTCAACAGAAGCTCTCCGCTTCTGAAGCTTTCCTGCGAATCCTCGATCTGCTCTCCCGCTATCTGAAGGCTTTCACGATCTCCACCCCATTCAATATTGATGATTATGGCCGGAATCTGCTGACGGCGCCGCTGCCGCGGGCCCTGACGGGTCAGATCATCCATGACTGCGGCGTCTACGCACTCAGGATTGTGTATATGCTTTCCCTCATCAGCGAACGCCTCCGCCTGAAAATCCGGTTCGTGTTTTTTCCTGATCATGTGGGATTAATCCTGGCAGGGGACAGCGTTCCCACCGTCATTGCCCATAACAACGAGATCACGCCCCTGCCTGAGAGCGCACAGCTGAAGTCGCTTGCCGCTGAGACTCGCACGGCATTCTTCCGGGAGGACTACGTAACCCTGGACGAACTTAAAAAACTCTGGGATTCGAAGACACGGGACGACCGCATTCCGGGGCCTAAAGACTACGATCAATTCATCCTCGAGCTGGCCGGAAGCTATTTTCTTTCCCACGTCACCATGCCCGGCGCCGCGAAAGACATTCCTGCCTCGGCCTATGCCGAAGCCAAGGGCGAGGCCGGAATCAAAGGAGCGTTGTGGCGGCAATACCGGGCTTTGCTGTCCAGAGAACTCTTCAGTGCCGAAACGAAGAAATCCTCCAGCGACATTTACCAGCTTCATCTGCAGTATTTGAAAATGCTGGAGGACTACAAGGCCTTCCACAATTCCATTCTGCTTCCCTTCTGGAACGTCGCGGCACACAAGCTCTGGCAGGAATACAGGGAAAGGCTGCTCAGCCCTGAAGCCCCGAACAGCGCCGCCTACAGGCAATCGGCAAAGGACTATCGAGAGAAGCTCCTGGCGCTGGCAAGCCCGGTCGAGGAAGCCTACCAGCGGCTCTTGAGCATCAAGAAAGAGATGGGAGATCTTTTGTCAACACACAGACCGAGTCCCGTGGCATCGAAACGGATCGTTCAGGGTGGGCGCTCCTCGCTGCTTTTTGAGTATTACTGGCGGCAAGACCTCATCAAGCATTTGAAAAATCTGGATCAGGGAAGGGATATCAGGCCGCCCTTTTCTTCCAGGGAAGGATTTCTGATCCCCATGGATTGAAATCTGAGTGAGGGACAGAGATGAAAAAATTTGCCGATAAAACAAGGTGTCCAAGCGGTACCGTCCGGCCATGGCACCCCCCGGACCCGTCTTCGTGCAGCCAAGTGAGCAGAAATCGTCAGGCGATCCGGCAGGTGCTTCGAGAATCGAACATCCAACCGAAACTCGCAGTCGGGTCTGAGGATGATGTCCAGGAGAGGGAGGCGGACCGGGTGGCGGAGCTGATCATGCGCATGCCGGATCCCCTGTTTCAGACCGGATCAACCGGACAGACGTCAAAAGGTCCTCCGTGCGGGGAAGATGCGGAAGCTCCCGAAAAGCCGGAAGGGGTCACTCCGTGGATTTCGTGCAAGGCTGAAGGCGCGGAAGTCGGTTCTGATATCGAGTCCGGCATGAATGCCCTGAAAGGTGGCGGGCAACCCTTATCGAGTTCGGCCCGTTCATTTTTCGAGCCGCGATTTGGATATGACTTCGGCGGGGTGCGGGTGCACAGGGATGCGCGAGGTGCTGAACTGTGCCGATCCATCGGCGCAAGGGCTTTCACTCTCGGCAGGAACATCTGTTTTGCCGAGGATCGCGACTCTAACGAGACCTCCTCAGGCAAACGGCTTCTTGCTCATGAGCTGACACATGTTGTTCAACAACATGGCGGATCGACTCCTCGTTTTGAAAACAGGGGCCTTCCCGTAATATCGTCCCGTGGGACATCAGGCAACAGGCAACCGGAAAGCGATGCGCCCGTGACCGTGCAACGCGCCTGCGGCTACAGGGCGATTGGCCCGAAACCGAGCCACTGCAATCTGGTTACGAAGTCCCCGGCCGGCACACGTTATTTGTTTCGACGCGGGTGCGACGACTTCGATGTCGGGCAAAGAGACCGACTGAACAGGGTTGCCAGATCGCTGCCTGTCGGTGCGACGGTTGATATCCTGGGCATGGCAAGCTCCGATGGCAGGCCCGATTTCAACGAAAGCCTTGCCTGTCACCGGGCCGACGCCGCGCTGGGTGTTTTTGTGGCTGCGGGAAAGGCGAGCCAGGTTGCTCTGGTGGAAGCCACCGGTGCGGTGCCGGGGACAGACAATGATGTCAATTTCCGCGCCGTGGATATCGCTATTCATCTTCCAGGACCACCACCGCCACCGGAACCGCAGACGCCGGAACCTGTTCCGCCTCCACCTTCTATCCCCGTCCCCAGTTGTCCCTGCCCGGCAGCCACCCCCTCCTGTCCCTCCAGCTACTGTGGGGCGATATCCCGTCCCCTGGCAATCGCTATGCGCGCCGCACAGGCAAATGCGCTGATAGGCGTCATTACGGCACTCGGCGGAATTGAGGTTGGGGTCATTTACAGTCAGTTTGTCTGGGGCGGCCGGGCCGGTTTATTGACTCTGTCACCGACACTGAGGGCCGAATTCGCGAACATATGCCAGACAGAGGTAGCCACCCATCACATTATGAACGCAATCGTAAACGCGATCTGGGGGCGCTATCCGTCATCGACTGTCGCTCATAGAATACCCTTGAGTGCTCTTGCGGCGACAGCTGTTGCGGACATCGACACGCCTGGAAACCCCCATGAGCTGGTTTATTGCGGGGCGGGAAATGCGCCTGGCCTGCTTGCCGGGGGTGTGGGAAAGACCCAGCTGACAACCAGGGTGGGAGCGATTCCGTCTCACATAAATGATGCACGCATTGCGACGGGCTATGTTGATGTGAGCAGGACCACCCTGCCTGGTGGTGGAATTCGATTGGAATTTACTCCAACACTCCGGATCGAAATAATAGATACCGTTGATTTTTGTCCGGGAAACTGTGGAGACCCGGCGGCGCAGGTAGCGACGGTTCCATTCTCCATATGGGAGGCCTCGGGAATCTCCGGTGATGTTCCTTTCACGACTCAATTTGACGCTCCGCGAAGTCAATTGCGGAAGATTGTCCTGGAATCGGCCGGAGGAACCGACCGATGGAGTCTTGAGCCCCCGTAGAGGATTGATAAACAGGAAGATTTCTCTGACTTTGCCGCCCCGGCCTCTGCACCTTCCGGGTGATGCACCACGAACACGGCGCGATGTTGCGCACCCTTTCGCAATGCATCCGGATTTTCCCGTCAAGATGAACGGGACATTTCTATCGGGGGGCTGGTGACGGTTCCGGGACCTGGATTGGGCCGTCTTGAAAGGGATGTGCGGTCCGCAGACAGAAGAGAATCCATGGCAGGGGAAGAACTATGAAAACATTTTCCGAAAATTTGCATAGGCATCATGGCGCGGTTCGAAGGACTCGACAGGCGTGCGAACCCTTCTGGAGCCCTCCTTGTACAGGCCGGCTGGAAATCCGGCAGATTCTCCGCAGGCCGGAGATGGGGAACAGGCTGGTGGTCGGGGCAACCCGGGACGTCTTCGAACGGGAGGCCGATCGAGTCGCTGATGAAATGATGCGAATACCCCCCGGGGCGGCTCTCTCGGGGCCGATCATCCATGATGACGTCGCTGTCCGGGCGATGCCGGCTGGGGAGACCGAACCGTTCGACGGCGAGCTTCCCGAGGAGGAAGAGGAACAGCTCGTCAGTCTCAAGGCGGAGGAGGGAGGGGAAGTCCCTCTATCCGACGAACTGACGGACCGGGTGCGCTCCCTGGAGGGGGGCGGGGATCCCCTCGGCGAAGGGGAACGGGCTTTTTTCGAGCCCCGCTTCGGTGCCGACTTCAGCCAGGTGCGGGTCCACACGGGTTCCGCAGCTGGAGAAACGGCCCGGCTGCTTAATGCCCAGGCCTTTACCCTGGGGGCCGACATCGCTTTCGGAGCGGGGCGATACTCCCCCGGTACGGAAGAAGGGAGACGGCTCCTGGCCCACGAGCTTACCCATGTGGTCCAGCAGGGCGGGTCAACGGCGTCCCGGGACCTGGTTGCCATGATGCAGGACTCTTCTGCGGCACAGACATTATACAGGCAAGTTCCGCCACCGGAAGCAGCACCGGCACCGCCGGCGACGGTAACCATCAATATCAACAGGCAGTTTGAAACGGAACAGTCTACTCAAGGCGAGCTTCAGGTTGGTACTCAGACCCTTCGGGCGCTGGAACTGCCGGACCGCGAAAATGCCAGCACCAACGACAGTGCCACTGCAGGCAGGATCCCAGCGGGTACGTACCAGGCGCATGTAAGAACCGACGGCCCTCTTGGGTGGAGACTCGAACTTGAAGGGGTTCCAGGAAGAGGCAACATTCAGATCCATGCTGGGAACACTCCTGAGGACACCACGGGATGCATTTTGCCCGGAACGACGGAGGGCGTGGATCGTGTAAACAACAGCAGGGATGCCAGAGATATCATTCGACAGGAAGTAGAGAACGCCGGCCCCGGTGCGAGAATAGAAGTCAACATCACTGATCCGCCGGCGACAGAAACAACGCCGTGATGATCTTTCAGTTTATTCCTGCATCCTTCCAAGCGGCTCGTCGGCGATGCTTGCATTTTCGGCCGTCATGGTGCTATCTTCCCCACGGCTCGATCCAGACAGGTTGAAACCCCCGCTTGGGTCGCCGGTGAACAATCCCTCATCCAAAAAGGCAAATAGCCTGTCTGGCCAATCAGTAAGGGCCAGGCTCATGATGCGATGCCGCAGCCCTGCGAGAAAAAAGGATGCAGAAAGAGAACCGGACGCTTGTCATCTACGTCGTCATCTTTTTCCTGGCCCTCGTGATCTCGGGAATATCCCCGAGGGACAGGTTGACCTGGCTCCTGGAAATCCTGCCGGCCGTGATCGCTTTTGGCATCCTGGCCGTCACATATCGAAAATTCCGGTTCACACATCTCATTTATTTTCTTCTCCTGGTCCATTCCCTGGTTCTCATGATCGGCGGACACTGGACCTACGCCGAAGTCCCCTGGTTCAACTGGCTGAGAGACATGGGAATCTTCGGCCGGAACAATTATGACAAGATCGGGCATTTCATGCAGGGCTTCGTTCCGGTCCTCGTTGCCAGGGAAGTCCTGATCCGGAACTCGGTTGTCAACGGGAGGGCATGGACCAATTTTCTTTCTGTTTCAGTCGTCCTGGCGGCGAGTGCGGTCTATGAATTCGTTGAATGGTGGGTTTCACTGTCGAGTGGCAGCAAGGGGGACGCCTTTCTGGGAACCCAGGGCTATGTCTGGGACACGCAGTCCGATATGTTTCTTTGCCTCGTCGGTGCGGGAGCGGCCATACTCGCCCTGGCCGATCTGCACGATAAAATGATGAAGCGGTGATGCAAAAAATCTGTACGGAAAACGGAGACAGCACCTCCGAAGTCCTCGGGTGACCGGGACATTCGGCAAAGGGCGGGTATCATCTCGGCCTTATGAACAGCGTATGTAAGCTGCGCCCCACTGTGCCCCTTCTGTCGAATGCGACGGTGGTCGTTTGGCCGCTTCCATCGTCTCCAATGGCTGTCCGTGCCTCCATTCCAAACCACGGCCCTTCCGGCGGGCGAAGGATTCCCACCGTCATATCCACCGGGACGTAGGTCCATTGGTCGAAATCGAGCTCCGCGCTGATGCCGTTAGCGGAATCAATCATCAGGACAAGAGCTTCCAGCCCGTCAACTTCCTGGTCCTCAATCAAAGGGATTCGCGGTCGAGTCCAGACCGTCGCAGGGCCCAGCGCATCAAATCCTCCCTTGGAAAATCTCCACTCCAGGGCCTCAACATAGGGGAAATTGCCGAACATGGAATAGAGGTCATGGGCCTGAGCCTCGGGGAGTAACGGCACGCTATAGGCATCCGGTGTGGCCATGGTCAGGCCGACCTCGGAAAAGACGCGCCATGCGTGGGCGATCAGGTACGTCTTGCCCCCTGACCGGTACTCTCCCCTGAGAAGATCGATTCTTCTGCCGCCCCGAACAACCTCCACCGTGATCTCACAGGGCGTTACCGGAACCGCGTTCAATATTTCAATCGTGATCCTGATGATTCTGAAAGGACACGCTGCGGGGTGTATCCGCAGGGCGTGCGTCAACAGTGACGATGGCGGTCCTCCATGCTGAAAATCCGGAGACCAGGGGCCCTGGGTGGCGACAGTGGGTTCAAATTCTCCTTCGGACAGCTGCTTGTAAAATGCGGTCGGCAATTCCGTCATCCTCTCCCCCTTGATCCTCCCGAACGGCCTGATTCCCGGAAGCTCTGTCGTTCGGTTTCCGGGAACTCTTCCGTGATCAATCGTCATTTTACATCATCGTTTCCTTTCATCAATGGAAATGTTCCGGATTCAAGGGGCTGCGATACTTATTCTGGCAAATCCGGACGATAAGATGATAAAGGGGGCAGACAAAACATTTCTTCATCCCGGGTCCGGGGAGGGGTTGTACTCATGGAGCTTTTTCATACCTTTATTGGCTGGCTGAACGGTTATCTCTGGGGGCCGCCCATGCTGGTGCTGCTCTTCGGCACCCACCTGTTTCTGACGTACCGGTTGCGCTTTCTCCAGCGCCACATCGGCAGAGCCATCAAGCTGTCCTTCAGCAGGGACCGGAAGGGGGCCGGTGATGTCAGCCAGTTTGGAGCCCTGTCCACGGCCCTGGCGGCGACCATAGGGACGGGAAACATCGTGGGCGTCGCCACGGCGATTGCCCTGGGAGGCCCCGGGGCGGTCCTGTGGATGTGGCTGACAGGGCTGTTCGGCATTGCCACCAAGTATTCGGAAGCCCTTCTGGCGGTGAAGTACCGGGTGAAAACTTCCGACGGCAGCATGCTGGGGGGGCCGATGTACGCCCTGGAGAACGGGTTGAACATGAAATGGCTGGCGGTGGTGTTCTGCGTCTTTACCGCCCTGGCCGCCTTCGGCATCGGCAACATGGTCCAGGCCAATTCCATTGCCTCCCTTGCAAAGGAAACGATGAACGTGCCCCCCGCCGTATCGGGCCTGGCCATGGCGGCCATCACGGCCATGGTCATTCTCGGCGGCATTACCTCCATCGCCCGGGTGTGTATGCTGCTGGTACCCTTTATGGCGGTTTTCTACATTCTCGGCTGCGTGGTCATCCTGGTGATCAACGCGTCCTACCTGGGGCAGGCTGTGTCCTTGATTTTTCATCATGCCTTTGCGGCCAAGGCGGCGGGCGGCGGGTTTGCCGGGGCGACGGTGATGATGGCCGCACGCTACGGCATTGCCCGGGGGCTTTTCTCCAATGAATCCGGTCTGGGTTCGGCGCCCATCGTGGCGGCTGCTGCGCAGACCCGCAATCCGGTCCGCCAGGCGCTGGTTTCCGCCACGGGGACCTTCTGGGACACCGTCGTGGTCTGCGCCTTGACGGGGCTGGTCGTGGTAAGCAGCATTGTCCGCATGCCGGCGGGCATGGAGGGCTTAAACGGCGCCAGCCTGACGAAGGCGGCCTTCGCTCTTATCCCCGTGGCCGGTCCCATGATCCTGATGGGCGGGCTGCTGACGTTTGTCTTTTCAACAATCCTGGGCTGGTCTTATTACGGTGAAAAGGCGGTGGAATATCTCTTCGGCAAAATCGGTGTGCGGCCTTATCGCTGCCTCTGGGTGATCGCCGTGTTTTTGGGGTCCGTGTCCACCGTACCGCTGGTATGGGATCTGGCCGATGCGATGAACGCCCTGATGGCGATTCCGAACCTGGTTTCACTTTTCCTCCTGAACGGCGTCATCGTAGCTGAGACCCGCAGGTATCTCTGGGAAAATCGTCTGGATGATTATGCGCCGGAGGCGATCATGGAGCTGGACAGGCCGGATGGACCTCTGCCGGCCGAACGTGATCCCTTGCCGGAACCGGTGCGGAAGCCGTGGGATGATGCCCCCTGAGGAAAATAATGCCGGGTCGCCCGTTCGGGCCGCTGGATATCCGGAGGAGTGAAATAATAATTCTATAATTATCCTGAATGGTTGTGTTTGCGGATGACGGCCGGAACGCATGGCAGGTATTTTGCTATTTATGGGTCAAAATACAGCAGTCCGGAGGTTATCCATGATTCCACAAATGATCCTTTCGATTCTTATTTCCATTGCCCTCTTCTTCGCGGCCTTTCATCTTGAGCTGGAAACCGTGGGAATCGCCTCCAACCTCAGCGCCCTGGGAATTGTCTGCCTGGGAACGCTTGCCGCCACTCTGCTCGCCTATCCCTGGAGAAGGCTGCTGTGGACCGCCATGCTCCTGAAAAAGGCCTTTTCATCGGGAAGTGAGAACGATTGGACGCGCAATACCATTGTGACCCTGGCCCGCACCTATCAGAAAAGGGGGATTCGAGCCCTGGAGCAGATGGGCGATCGTCTTCCCGAGGGCTATCTGAAAACAGCCGTGGGATACATCAGCTACCGGTATTCCAGAGCAGAGGTTGAGCAGATCCTGAAGAAGGAGGCCCAGATCCTGTACAGCCAGTATGAAGCCTCCGACAAGATGGTCTGCAGCATGGCGCGGCTTGCCCCGGCGCTTGGACTGACGGGGACGATCGTCAGCCTGATCCGCACCTTCGGGCACATCGCCGATGCGCATAACCTGGTCGGGTACATGGCCATTGCCCTTCTCAGCACCTTCTACGGTGTCGTCCTGGCTAACCTCTGCCTGCTTCCCTTGTCCAACAGGCTCCGGGAATTCATGGATCAGGAGGCGGCCCGTCTCGACCTGATCCAGGAGGGCATCCTGGATCTTTACGACATGGAAAATCCCGTCGCCATCAAGTATAAACTGGAGTCCCTTTCCTCTTCGTCCCAAGGCGTTCTGCAATCCGCCCCCATTTTCTCCCGGCCCGAGATGGTTGTTCTGAGAGCCCCTGAAATCCAGGTGGCCGGCGCCTCGTCATGAGGACCGCCCGGGCTGGCGCCCCGCCGCGGAGGGATGGAAGCGAACCGCTGCCCCTGAAGAGAACGACCCTGAAACCCCTCGGTTCCGACTACCGTGGGGAGACGAACAGGGGGACCGATATCTGGCTGATTACGCTCAGCGATCTGCTTTTGCTTCTCGTGATTTTTTTTGTGATTCTTTTCAGCATGGAACTTCAGAAGCGCGTTCCGAAGCTTTCCCCCGGACCGGAAACCAGCGGGATGCGGAGCGGAAGCGACACGGCGGCCGACACGGTTCCATCCCGGCACGGACGGTCAGAGTCTCTTGAAAAGGAGCTGGCCGCCCTGCTGAACCGGGAGCAACGCCAGCGTGACGTATCCGTAAAGCGGGAAGCCGACCTGGTCACGCTGACCTTTCCCGAGGAAATTGTCTTTGATCCGGGATATGCCCGACTGAAGTCCTCGAGCCGGGCGACGCTGGAAACGGTGGCCTCTTTCGTACAGGAGCGGCCGGATCTTGTGCTGGAGGTACAGGGTCACACAGACGATCAGCCGATCCGCAACACCCGCTATCCTTCCAATTGGGAACTCTCCGTCGATCGGGCCACCCAGGTGGCCAGGGCGCTCATCGGCCTGGGGGTTGCTCCATCCCGTCTGTCCGTGAAGGGCTTTGGCGAGTATCGTCCCCTTTATGCCAATAATCGGGATGAGAATCGCCTGAAAAACCGCCGCGTGGAGATCCAGTTTATCCTGCCGACGACAGATTCCCGCTGAAGCATCGTTAATCCCGGACCATGGTGATCGCCTTTTTCGGGCATTCGTTGGCGCAGATGCCGCAGCCTTTGCAGAATTCCAGGTCAATCTCAAGATCCTCATCGATGACGGAATCGGGGCAGTACAGCGCGCAGAGGCCGCACCGATTGCATTTCCCCTCGTCCCGGACCGGCTTGAAGACCCGCCAGGCGCCGGTCTTTCCGGCAGCCCCCTGTTTCGGCCTGCTTATGGCTAGGCGCTGACGATCCCGGCTCATGGGCTCATCTCCCGATAGGCCGCTTC
>MVRU01000064.1 GCA_002067745.1 Syntrophus sp. PtaU1.Bin005 | reverse complement strand
TTGGCCGATTGACCATAATGCCTGCACACCGCCGGAAGGATGGACCGGGTGGCCGGATGGAAAAAAATTCGCCCTTATCCTTACACACGATGTGGAAAAAGCTGGAGGTATCAGCAAGTGCTCTTCATTGGCGGAGATCGAAGAACGTATCGGTTTCCGATCTTCGTTTAATTTCGTTGCCGGTGATTATCCTTTTCCGGAAGCATTGCGCCAAAACCTGATGGATCGCGGATTTGAGATCGGTGTGCATGGTCTGCATCACGATCAAAACCCGTTTCAAGATGATTTGATTTTCAAAAAGCAAGCCATTGAAATCAACCGGACACTGAAAGAATGGAGTGCCGTTGGCTTCCGCAGCCCCTGCATGTACCACAATCTCGAATTGCTGCATCATCTCAACATTGAATACGACTCATCCACTTTTGATACGGATCCTTTTGAACCGCAGCCGGATGGTATGGGAACCATCTTTCCTTTTTGGGTCGCCAACGAGAACCCTCAGAAAGGCTATGTTGAACTTCCTTACACCCTTCCGCAGGATTTTCTTCTCTTCATCCTCATGCAGGAGGAACGCATCGCCATCTGGAAAAAAAAACTGGATTGGATCGCCGATCAGGGCGGTATGGTCCTGCTTGACACCCATCCGGACTATATGAGTTTTGATAAAAAACCAAACTATGAAGAGTACCCCGTAAAATATTATGAAGAATTCCTTCAATACATAAAATCCAATTATAAGGGTCAATACTGGCATGTATTGCCCAGAGATATGGCACGTTTTTGGACAGGCCACTACGGGAGAAAAGGTGAGATGGTGCGTGATTCGCTGACGGAACCCAAAAAGAAAATATGGATCGATCTGGATAATTCGCCGCACGTTCCGTTTTTCAAGCCCATCCTTGATGATTTACATAAACGTGGCTACGACACCCTGGTGACAGCACGTGATTGCTTCCAGGTCTGCGGCCTTGCAGACCTCATCCATTTGAAATACCAGAAAATTGGCCATCATTACGGCAAGAATGTCCTTATGAAGGTGGCAGGATTATTGATACGAGCCCTTCAGTTGATGCCCATGATCATGAAAGAAAAACCGGACCTTGCTGTTTCTCATGGGTCAAGATCCCAGGTACTGATTGCATCAATCCTGAACATCCCTACCGTGGTCATTGCAGACTATGAATTCACCCAAACGGTGACCAAACCCACTTATGTCATTGTTCCGGAAATGATCCCCGACAGTGACATAAAAGGTTACTCCGAATCCTTTTTCAAGTATCCGGGAATCAAGGAAGATGTCTACGTGCCGGACTTCAAGCCGGATCCATCCATCTTTGAGGAATTGGGCATCAGTGAAAGCGAATTGATCGTGACCATCCGACCCCCGGCAACGGAGGCGCATTACCACAATCCGGAAAGCGAACTGCTCTTTGAGGCAACGATCAACTTTCTGGGGAAGCAGGACAATACCCGTTTGGTCATCCTGCCCAGGAACGAAAAGAAGCAGACGGCCTGGGTGAAGAACACCTGGCCTGAGTGGTGCTCTTCCCGGAAGATTATCTTCCCGGAACATGTTGTAGATGGCCTCAATCTCATCTGGCATTCCGACCTGGTGATCAGCGGAGGTGGAACGATGAATCGGGAAGCCGCCGCATTGGGCGTTCCCGTGTACAGCATCTTCAGGGGTAAAATTGGTGCAGTGGATCGATACCTCTCAGACAACGGACGACTGACCCTATTGGAAACCGTTGAAGATGTTCAATCAAAGATTTTGCTGAACAAGAGATATCGATCCGACCAACTTGATCATTCCGACCGCACGGCCCTTGGCAAAATCGTGGACCATATTGAAAAAATAAACGGCGTGATGTAAACCGCATCACACTCAGCATAGATACCAAGTGCCCGTTATCCCCCAAAAACAATTTCCGCTTCAGGAAACCACCTTTAAATTGCTGGACTATTGCCGCCGCAGCAACTGGGCCGGCGATGACCCCTTTGATGGATTAAACAGCCGCATTTTCACCAACCTTCCCCTTCTTCACAACCGGATCTCAAGACTCATTCTGACCCAGGGCATGAAACGATTCCCGATAAACTTTCGCCGCCTCCTTCTGGTGCCGAAGGGCGAAAACCCCAAGGGACTCGCCGTATTTCTTTCGGCGCTCCTGCTTCTATCCAACATGGGCTTGCTCAAGAATGATGACGATATTTATCACTTAATAAAGCGTTTGATCGAGCTAAGAAGTCCAAACACGTCCCATTTCTGCTGGGGCTATCATTTCGATTGGCAGGGGCGGGCGTTCTTTCTTCCTAAGTTTGTTCCCAATATCATCTGTACAACCTTTGCGGGCAATGCCCTGCTCGACGCTTATGCCAAATTTGGTGATGCCAACTACCTGAACATGGCCAGAAGCGCCGGGGACTTCCTTCTGGAAGGCTTGAATCTCACCAAAAGCGGGGATGAAATCTGTTTCAGCTATACCCCGCTGGACAGCGGCCAGGTTCATAATGCAAACCTTCTCGGTGCCGCTTATCTATCGAGACTTTACAGCATAACAGGCGCTAAGAAGTTTCTTGATCCCGCTCTCAGCGCTGTCCGCTATTCAACGCGCCGACAGAATGAAGACGGCTCCTGGGCCTACGGGGAAGACAAAACTCAGGCTTGGGTTGACAATTTTCATACGGGCTACAACCTCTGCGCTTTAAGAAAAATCGGCCAGTACCTGAATACGGAAGAATATGAGCCCCATGTCCGTCTCGGTTTTGAATTTTACCGGACACACTTTTTCCGGGAAGACGGGGCACCCAAATATTTTCATAACCGTGTCTACCCCATCGACATTCACAGTATCGCTCAAAGCATTATAACGCTTATCACCTTTATCGATCTTGATGCGAATAACAGAACGTTAGCGGGTACTATTTTTCAGTGGGCAGTGTCCAACATGTGGGATGAACGCGGCTGTTTTTACTATCAGATAACCCCCTATTACAAAAATAAAATATCATACATTCGCTGGTCCCAGGCATGGATGCTGCTGGCGCTGGCAACACTTCTCAGGCATTGCAACCAGGCTGCGGCTGCGTTGCCGGTCAGCTCTTCACAAATTCCGCAGAGTTTAATTTCAGCATGATTGAATGCATCTTTACCCTGGATTATGAGATTTCAGGAAACGGGGAAGGTTCACTCAAGGAACTCGTCTACGAGCCTTCGGAGAGGTTGAAGACCCTCTTTGAGAAATGGAATGCGCGTTTTGTGGCTTTTGTTGAAGTCGCTGAGTTGGAAATGATCGATGCCCAGGGATCAGATTTAGACATAAAGCTTGTGAAAGATCAGATCCGTAATTTCTGCAGAGAGGGCTTTGAATTAGGACTGCACCTGCATCCGCAGTGGTATGGAGGGCGATACGAAAATGGGAAGTGGCTGCTTGATTACAGCGAATATAATCTGTGCACGCTGTCCCGGACAAGAATCGATCAAATTGTGGAGAGATCCATATCATATTTCCGAGAGATTTTAGGCGTCGAAGACTTTACTCCTTTTTCCTTCCGGGCGGGCAATTGGTTATTTAAACCAACTCAGCCCGCAGCAGAAGTCCTCGCGGAGCGAGGCATCAAAGTGGATTCATCGGTCTTCAAGGGTGGCCTTCGACATCAGCACCGATTGGATTACCGGCGGGCACTTAAAAACGGGAACTTTTGGGAGTTTTCAGACCACGTGGATGTCCCTGATGCCGATGGGCTCCTGCTTGAATTACCCATTCATACCCAGATGGTTCCTTTCTGGAAAATGATTCAGCCAAAGCGTGTCAACGTCCAGCACATAGGTATGGGAGGAGGGCAATCCTGGCGTGATAAGTTACCTCGCCTTTTGGATTTCCTGCGTTTTTGGCATCCGCTGAAACTTGATTTCTGTTGCATGACCCTTGTTGAACTCACAAACATGATGGACGCGGTGATCCAGAAGGATCAACAGAAACCGTCATCATTCTGGCCAGTAGTGGCAATAGGGCACACGAAAGAACTGGTTGATTTTGAGACCGTTGAAGCATTTCTTTCTTTTTTAAAGCAAAAAGGAATTGCCATAACAACGCTGGAGGCGGCGGGAAGAAAAGTAAGGCAATTCGCGAAAGCCACCATCTGACTCAGGGGCCAGAGATTTAATGATCGTAAAAAAAATAAACGTTGATTGGCATCCCGGTCTTTCCATTTACGCCTCCGAGCCATTTTTAAAACTTGTCGGGGACGAATATGGGTGGCTTGGCGGTTTCTACGAAGCGGATAACCTCCGCTGCATATTGCCCTATACCATTATTCGAAAGGCCATTTTCCGTCTCGTCCGTTTCCGGGTGGAAACCATTCCCTTGAACGGTGAGTTGTCGCCGGATGAGGAAAAAGCCTTCCTGAATGGAGTCGTCGCGTATTTTCGAAAAAACGGCGCGGACATGATCATGCCGGCCACAACCAATACCATCTTTCAGAGCTACCCGGATGGGGCGATTGCGGCGCCTTACGGCACTTTCATCATCGATCTGACTCAATCAGAAGATGCCCTCTGGAGCAAACTGCACTCAAAACATCGCAATGTTATTCGCAATGCCATGAAAAAAGGGGTGGAAATCAAAGAAGGACCCGAACAGGCCCACGTAGCCCATGAACTCATAAGAGATACCCTGAAGCGATCCAAACTCGGTTTTATGGGTTATAAAGAATATGAAGAGCTTGTCCATACCCTTAACAATCATATAAAAATTTTTGTTGCCTACTTCGACGGCGTTGCGCAAGGTAGCGCGGTCATTCCTTATAGCGATTACAGTGCTTACTACTTATATGGCGGCAGCATTCCCAAACCGCTAACCGGCGCCATGAACTTCCTCCAATGGGAGGCCATTCGAATGTTTCGAGATCTGGGTGTCCGACGGTATGATTTTGTTGGCGTGAGAATCAATCCGGCAGACGGATCAAAGCAGGAAGGTCTTATGATGTATAAACAGCGTTTCGGTGGTCGGCTTGTGCAAGGTTACCTATGGAAATATCCCTTGCGGCCATTAGGCTGTTTCATTTATTCACAGGCTGTTAAGTGGATGAGGGACGGCGATATCGTGGATCAGGAGCGGCAAAGATTATAGGTCTTCCCATGAGCCACGTTTTGCTTATCCATGCCGGCCTGATCCCGCACTACCGAATACCGGTTTATAATTACCTCAGTTCTTATCTTAAGAATTGTGGCTTCTCCTTTGCCGTCATATCCGACGGCATCCAGTCCGATAATCCCCATGCCGTGCGCTTTGAATTTACGGCACTCCCTCTGTCCACATCCAGCATTGCCCGATTTATACGCGGACATCGAACAGATATCATAATCGATTACATGGAATTGAGGCATCGTTACCTTTTTCCCACCTACCTGGTCGCAAAAATATTGATGGGGAAAAAGATGATCTATTGGGGGCAGGGACTCGATCTTGCCGACCCAAACGCACCGATCAAGAACTTAGCTTATTTCCTGGAACAGGGCATGTGCGATGCGATTATCCTTTACGCCGAGCATCTCAAAAAATATCTTCCGGAACGCTTTCACAAAAAAACATTCGTAGCCAATAATACCCTCAACAACGACTATCCCGGCCTGCCAGAAGGTGCAACACGAGAAAGCATTCTTTCTCAATACGGAATTAAAACGAAGAAAAACATCATTTGCATGGGACGCATGCAGAAGCGAAAGAGAATAGAGATTCTTGTCGAAGCGTTTAAATATATGGGAAGAAAGGATATTGGTCTAATCCTGGTTGGGCCTGATACCGACGGGATCCTTGCCAGCATTAAAGGCACAAACATTTACAAGTTGGGCCCCATTTACGGCGACAGAAAATTCGAACTCCTGACCGCCTCAGATGTTTATTGCCTGCCGGGTGCTGTGGGCTTGAGCATCATCGATGCCTTCCATTGCAGCCTCCCTTTTGTGACTGAGGAAGGGGATGAGTCGGCTGAAATCATGTATCTCAAAAGCGGCGTCAACGGCTTCATTGTGCCCAGGGGAAATATTGAAGAGATGGCCGCAAAGCTCTTATTCCTCATGGACAATGACCCCGCCAGAACAGAATTTTCTAGCGCGGCTAAAACAGAAATCCTTCAGAACGGTTCCATGGATAAAATGTGTGCCGGATTCCGTGACGCCTTGTTCTATGTCGCGGGTGCAAAGAATCATCATGCGGCAAATGCCGTCTGAGGCCTATGACGAGCTTGATCCCGGCTGAATATTGGGAATACAGCATTACCGACTTCATAACCGGACTCTTTGCCTCAAATCTGATGAACACATATCCGGAAAGCCTCCCTATACCCGGAATTGGGAACTGTATCCCGGTGAGATCCGGCAGAGTCGCCCTCATGTTGGCCCTTCAGGCGCTCCCATTGCCACCGGGGGCGCGGATTGGTGTTCCGCTTTACTGTTGCCCCGTTGTATTTAAAGCCATCGAGGCTGCAAACTGTACCCACTGCTTTGTCGACATAGACCCAACGACCGCATGCATCTCGCCAAGTGATGTTGATCGCAAGAGGCATGAAATAGACGCCCTGATCGCCGTCCATATGTTTGGTAACACCTGCGACATGGATGCTCTCAGACAGGCTGTCCAGGGCAAGCCGATCATTGAAGACTGTGCTCAATCCATCGGCAGTAAAATCAACGGGCGCTTAACGGGAACGTTCGGCGATATATCTTTTTTCAGCTTCCGATCCGGAAAATATATTTCCGTGGGCGAAGGTGGCGCCCTGTTCACCAAAGATCAACGATTGCGCACCAAACTTGAGCAGTTGGTTAGAGATCTGCCTACACCGAACTGTAAGGAAGAAATAAAGCACCCGTTAGTAACCTACATCCGGTCCAAGTTACGCAGCAAGCCGCTTTACGGACTCATCGGCCACCGGCTGTGGGCCTTCTACAACAAAAAAATCGATCCGGCGGCCAAAGCGCCAATTACCATAAGCCAAATATTCAAATCAGATCAGGCGCTAACTATAAAGCGTCTATCGATGGTTCCATCCGCCATCGACAGACAAAGGGCCAATGCAGATTTTTATTCGAAACATCTCCATACATCAAAGGACATGCTATTCGCGGAAAAGCCGGGAACCTTTTATAATCGGTATTTATATCCTTTTAAATTGAAGTCAATGACAGCTAGAGATTCAATAGCGAAATTTCTATACGATCACCGGATTGATGCAATCCAGCCTTACAGAGACATCGTCGATTATGCTGCAAAGCAATATGGATACAGGGAAGGGTGCCCCGTTTCGGAACAAACGGCCAAAACCATTCTGGCTATTCCAACACATTGCCATCTCACAGATAAAGACCGGTACCACATTGTAAGAAGCTTCAATGATGGGCTAAAGGCGATGGGAACGCGATAAAGGAAAAATTACTTGAGGAAGACCTGCATGATCCCGAAGCTTTCAGACCTATCTTGGCAAGCGGGCATACAAAAAATCTGATCGATGTTTTAGAGGGTTGGATCAATTTTAGATGACTTGAAAAACAGGGAATCAATGTGACAACTTTTCAGTCTGCCCGATAAGAACTCATCAAACTCCTTTACGGGACAATCGCTTCTTCATGGAAAACAATTGGATTATCAATAAATCTGAACCGATTCTGATCACCGGCGCTGCAGGCTTTGTTGGGACAAGGGTTGTGCAAACATTGCTGGCTTACGGCTTTACGAACCTGCGATGCCTTATCCGATCGACAGGTAGTGCGAAAAAGATAGAGGCCGCTATCAAAGAAGCTGCACTGAAAAATGTCGAAATCCTACAGGGGAATCTGCATTCCAGGAATGACTGTAATGCTGCCGTTAAGGACGTCTCTGTCATTTATCATTGCGCGGTTGGCTCCGCAGGGAAGTCCTTTCCGAACGCATTCATGAATGCAGTCATTCCGACACGGAATCTTCTCGACGCCTGCTTACAGAATAAGTCACTCAGGCGATTCGTCAACGTCAGTTCATTTGCCGTTTATTCAAACCGCAATACCCCTCGTTGGCGCTTGCTGGACGAATCATGCCCGGTTGACGAGCACCCGGAGCACCGAGGCGATGCCTATGGTTTTGCTAAGTTAAAGCAGGATCAGCTCGTCATCGATTACAGCAATAGATTTGGGATTCCCTATGTCTTTGTTCGGCCCAGTTATGTTTATGGACCGGGAAAGGTGGTGATCCCTGGACGGGTCGGCATAGATACATTTGGAATATTTATGCACTTAGGCGGATCAAATAAGATTGCCTTGACCTATGTTGATAATTGTGCAGAAGCAATCGCATTGGCTGGCCTTGTGAGCGGCGTCGATGGCGAGACATTCAATGTCGTGGATGACGACCTTCCATCCAGCAGAAGATTCTTGAGTTTATATAAGAAAAATGTAAGGCGATTCAATAGTATCTACATCCCTCACGCCTTAAGCTACCTGTTGTGTTACCTTTGGGAACGGTACGCTCAAGCATCAAGGAATCAGTTGCCACCTATCTTTTCTCGAGGCGAATGGCATGCCTATTGGAAAAGAACAAGATACAGCAATGAAAAAATTAAGGGCCGGCTAGGATGGAAGATGAAAGTTCCCACTGAAGAAGCATTGCAGAGATATTTCGACTTCTGCCGTACAAGGGAATAGGATGCTGAAAGTTGCCATTGTAGGATGCGGTAAGATTGCTGATTCCCACGCTGTGGAGATCCAGAAAATGCCGGGGTGTGAAATTGTCGCCGTTTGCGACAGTGAAGAACTCATGGCAAAGCAGCTTTATGATAGATTCCCCATCAGGCATTACTACCGCGACATCGAGAAGCTGCTCAATGAAACACGCCCTGATGTCGTTCATATCACAACACCACCCCAAACGCATTTTGGAATCGGGATGCAATGTCTTGAAGCGGGCTGTCATTTATTCGTTGAAAAACCATTTACATTAAATACTTCCGAGGCTGAGCAGTTAATTGCCCTTGCGGATGAGACGGGCCGTAAAGTGACAGTTGGTCATGACGCCCAGTTCAGCGTCGTCGCACGGCGGATGCGGCAGATGGTTCAAGAAGGCTATTTAGGCGGGACACCCGTGCATCTTGAGAGCTATTGGTGCTACGACTTCGGCGACGCCACTTACGCGACAACCTTACTGGAAGATAAGCAACACTGGGCACGCACCCTACCTGGCGGATTATTGCACAATATAATAAGCCACGGCGTATCCAAAATCGCAGAGTTCTTTACCAGCGACTCACCCCATGTAACAGCGTATGGCTTCGTAAGCCCCTTTCTCAGAAAATTGGGAGAAAACGTTCTTGTCGATGAGCTTCGGGCCATTATCAGCGAAGAAGGAGGTACGACAGCCTACTTTACATTCTCTTCACAAATGCAGCCATGTCTCCATCAATTCCGCATCTATGGTCCCAAGAACGGCATTATGATCGATGAGGACAAAAGGATTCTGATTAAATTGCAAGGCGGCAACTACAAGAGCTATGCTGAGCATTTTATTCCACCCATCAGTTTTGCCAAGCAGTATCTATCAAATTTTGTCCATAACGCCCGCCTATTCCTGGCAATGGACTTCCACATGGACGTAGGTAAGAAATATCTTATTGAATCGTTTTACCGTGCGATTACCGAAGGTTCACCCTTGCCAATACCATATCGCGAGATACTCTTGACATCCAGAATCATGGACGCCATTTTTGACCAAATCGGCACGAAAGAACCAGATCCTCCATATCGCACTTCGGGGAATTTATGCCGTGTCCGTTAAGTTCCTTTCCTGTAATGGCATCGGGCTCAGTCCACTCGATATCCTGGCCAGCTTCTTCCAATCCTCCCCCCAACTGCCGGATGGTTATGGCTTTACGGACCGCCAGGCCATCTTCACCTACCAGGGCCGTTACGCGGTTCATTTCATCTGTCGACTATTAAATATTGGACCGGGCGCGGAAGTGCTTGCACCAGCCTACAATTGCGGAGCGGAAATCGATCCCTTTGTCTGGGCCGGAGCAAAAGTGGTTTTTTACCGGGTCGATAAGCGGGGTGCCATAGACACGCAGGATATCATCCGACGGGTCACTGCATCGACAAAGCTGGTTTATGTTTCACATTTCTTTGGATGGCCTCAGGATATTGAAGCCCTTTCCCGCTGGTGCCGGGGAAATAAGCTTTTCCTTTTGGAAGATTGCGCACTCTGCCTCTTCAGCGAAGGCCCCCAAAAGACCATCGGCCGTATAGGCGATGCCGCGATTTACAGTTTTGTGAAGTCACTTCCTGTGCCGGACGGCGGCGCCCTGGTATTAAAAAACAAAGACGCCTGGAAGGGAAAAACACCATTTCGGCCGCCGCCCTTTCGTAACATTCTGCTGAACAGTTTACCACTTCTGAAAAAATGGTTCATGAACGCCAATCCGCTCTGGCAGAAGTATGACTTGACGCGCCAGCTTCTCAATAAAAGTTGGCTGAAAAAACCGATGAACCAGGACCAAGAGATCGAACGTGAAATGCCACAAAGCAATTATTTTGATCCGCAGAAAATCGAATGGTCGATTTCTCGATTGTCCAAAAGGATACTAAGCAAGACAAGCCCTCAGGAAATCATCGAGGCTAGAAGGCGCAATTATCAATACTTACATGACGCGTTGCGGAATGTCCCCTCCATAAGATTGCTGTTTGATGCACTGCCCGATGGTGTATGCCCTTTATCGTTTCCGATTTATGTAAATGACCGCAACTGCTGGGCTCAAGCCCTGGAAAATAATGGAATTCTCGTGGGCGGCTGGCCCTCGTACCACCGAGGTTTCAGTTGGAAGGATTTCCCCGAAGCCCGACATTTGAAGAATGATCTGTTGACACTCCCGCTTCATCAAGGCTTAGCGCTTCATCAGATGGCATACATTGCAGAATGCGTTCAATCGATTGCCAAGGACCATGGTCATCATTACAGCCGATGATTTCGGCAAAACCGGACATGCAACCGAAAGCATCCTTAAATGCTTTTTCAAACGGCGCATTACGTCGGCCAGCGCCATGGTGTTTATGGAAGACTCGGAGCGCGCTGCCTCATTGGCCTCTCAGACCAGCCTGGAAGTCGGTCTCCATATCAATTTTACCATGCCTTTCAGCGCTGAGAGGGTATCCCCTGAGATTCTGAAACATCACAAGAGAGTTGTCTCCTATCTGACCAAAAACAAACTGGCCCAGGTAATATACAATCCCTTGCTGGCCGATTCATTTCACCATCTTTTTTCATCGCAGCAGAAAGAGTTTATTCGCCTTTATGGAAGACTTCCCGACTTTTACAATGGCCACCATCATATGCATCTCTGCGCTAATATGCTGTTAGGCAGGGTTCTTCCGGAAGGCGGACGCATACGCCGGACGTTTACCTTCGATGCAGGCGAAAAGGATTTTTTTAATCGGCTCTATCGATACGCCCTTGATGCACTTGTTGATGGGAGATTCCTTTCAACCGACAGTTTCTTCAGCATCTTACCCATTGAAGACCACAAGCGACTTCAGAATATCTTGAATCGATCTGCCCGGAGCAATGTGGAGATTGAAGTGCACCCGGAAAATGCCGATGAAGTGGAGTTTCTTTTTAGCGATCGATTCCGGCAATTAATAGCTTCCGTGCATATGGGCACTTTTCAAGATTTAAATACTCGGAGGCAATTGAAAAATCGTTTATGAGCGCCAAACCCACCCCTCTCGATAGCGGATACACCGCGGAATTCGACACTGTCACTGAAAAGCAATGGGAGGAAATTCTCACGCATTTCACGGATGCAAATATCTATCAAACCTGGTCATATGATGCGGTTCGCTGCGGAGAAAAAAATCTGGGGCACCTCGTCTTACGATTCGATGGTCAGGTTGTTTCTGTGGCTCAGGTGCGGCTCGTGCGCATTCCAGGTCTTGGAGTGGGTGCGGCGTATCTTCGCTGGGGTCCCCTCTGGCAGGGTTGGAACCAGGAACCGGAGCCTTCTGTTTTCAGATTGGCACTGCGTTCACTAAGAAATGAGTATGTCTGCCGGCGAGGTCTGATACTGCGCATCTTTCCCCTCGTATATGATGATAACTCCAATTTCTTTTCTGATATTTTGCTGCAGGAGGGATATTCACCCGTACCCGAAGAAAGTCGAGGCCGTACGCTGGTCATGGATATCAGCCAGCCGCTGGATGAGGTGAGAAAAAAATTCGACCAGAAGTGGCGCAATTGCCTCAACAAGTCGGAACGGAATAATCTGGAAGTCATAGAAGGGACAGATGACCGTCTTTTTGCTGAGTTCATTGGACTCTACCATGCCCTGCTGGAAAGGAAACAATTTCAAGAGCCAAATGATATCAATGAATTCAGGATGATCCAGCAATCACTGACCAATGAATATAAAATGCGGATTTTTCTGTGCCGGGAGAACGGCTTTAATTCCGCTGGTGCTATCTGCGCGGCCATTGGTGATACAGGCGTCTACATATTCGGGGCAACAAATAATGAAGGAATGAAAAATAAAGGTTCTTATTTGCTCCAATGGAAAGCAATTCAATGGATGAAGGAAAGTGGATGCCGGTACTATAATTTAAACGGCATTAATCCAGAGAAAAATCCAGGTGGATATCATTTCAAGGCAGGACTTTCAGGAAAAAACGGCAGGGATGTTTACTATCTTGGAAGGTTCGATTGTTATTCCAACGCACTTACGGCCAAACTTGCCCTTTCTGCCGATGCCTTGCTCCCGTCGATGAAAAAGATACTTGGCAAGATAGCCGCACCGAGATGATATGCAGCTCAACTCGCTGACCTACATTGCATTTTTCCTCCTCACTTATCTGGCTTACAGGACGGCGCCGCACCGGTTTCAGAACAGGCTGCTTCTGATAGCCAGTTACATATTTTATGCCTGGTGGGACGTTCGATTTCTGTTCCTCATTCTCCTCTCGACGGTCATGAACTATGGTTGCGGGATTGTTCTCCGGGAAGGTGTAATCAGCGCCCGGCAACGATTCTTTTTTTCTGTATGGATCATTATCGCTTACTTCCTTACCATTGTCATTCAATGGCAGCATTTCGCCCCATTCCAGAGCACATCAGCTTCCAGTACCAACTGGCATGCTCTGGTTTCAGGTCAGCCAGATACCTGGCTGTTTTTTGTGGCGTTTGGAATTGGCGTTTCCCTTTTTAACCTGGTTTATCCCAGGATTGCATCACTGAGTGAAGAAAGAAAAAGAGGCCTTTTTGTTCTTCTCGGCGTGTCCGTCAATCTCGTTTTATTAGGATTTTTCAAATATTATAATTTTTTCATCGA
>MVRU01000063.1 GCA_002067745.1 Syntrophus sp. PtaU1.Bin005 | reverse complement strand
CGTGCCATAAATTCTTCCTCTCATCCGTCTTGTTTTCGTTCCGGATGTAGGCCAGATTCAAATGGAAGGCCCAAGGAGCTGCCTCTCTGGAAGTGAGAAGAAAAAGATAACCGTTTGCTCTCCCCGGACCCAGTCCTTTTTCCTCATCACCGGTGGGAAGGGTCAAACCGGGCTTCAGGGCCAGGCTGAAGCCCTCCCTATCGAAAAATCGCCACTTCAATTCCAGGGAAAGATCGGCGAGTCCCTGCTCTTTTTCTGTACACCCGCCTTCTTTTTCTCTCCCAAACTCATAAGGAACGGAAAGCACAATATCAACAGGATCGAAAATTCCATAGGTGAAGGATGCCGTGAAATCCTCCGTATTCTCTTTGGCTCCGTCGTCCTTGTCATAACCGTATTCTCCGAGAACTTCCAGCTGGAACTTCCCCTTGCCCTGGGTGCCCGTATCATCGGTGACCAGAGGAATTGCGGCAGAAGCGATTGGCGTCAATCCGGTCAGGTACGTTAGTGAGATCAAAAGATAGAGGGGAAAGAATTTATTCGACATTCGCAAAAAAGCCTGCAGAAGCTCATTCATAAGACATTTCTCTTGTCCGTGATTATCAAGGTTGTGACCTGGAAAAAAGTGCTACCAGTCGATCAAAAAAACTGCAGTTATGATTTCTGCAAGAGTACGTTTCTTTTCCTTTGCCCCAGCAGCCATATATTGAGTTTCAACAAGAGAATTCTCCAGCATTTGCCCTATGATTTAAGTCTTCTTTACATGTCTTGGTGCTACTATAATAATTTTAGTAATACGTAGCAAGTTCTTTGGAGATTGTCAAATTTTTTGAAAATCCTTTTTTTGATGTCCTCTTTATGAATTCGAGAACTTTATACATCCTGGTCGAAAAAAGGATGGATCACCTCGGAGGCGGCATAACTGGCCAGGAAGTTGGCGGAGGGTTTCATCAATGGCTGAGGATCAAATGACCTCCCTGAAAAGAATAACGGCCTACAACAAAGGAGAGAGCATCGACCGTTTGCCCTGCAATCCCAATATCGCCAATGGCGCCGCCCGGGTAACCGGCTGCAAGGTATCCCAATTCAAAAACAACAAAAAACTCACATCCTCAGATCATCAAGGAATTCCGACGCTGGAGCAACGCTCGTCACGAGGAGATGATCCCGGGCGCGGGTGCAGGCGACATAGAGCAGGTGCCGCTCCGTGTTGTAGACCTCTTCCAGATCCGTGTCATCGGCCACTGCCTCAATCCGTTCCTGGAGGGGAACGATTTCGTCATCACAGGCCATCACGGCAACGGCCCTGAATTCCAGGCCCTTCGCCAGGTGCATCGTACTGATCGAGACATAGCCACCCGTCGTTTCGACTTTGTCATCAAGAATCTTGAATGGCAGCCCAGCCGTTTCGACAGCCCGACGGCCCCGATCCAACTCCGCAGCCGAACGAACAAAAACGCCGATTTCATGAGGCGCCATCCCCTCACCGATCCGCTCGATCATCCATCCCCCGACCCCTTTGATTTCGTCCTCCTGGCTGTCGAAGATCGTGATGGCCGGTTTCGGCCCGTTGAAGACGGAAACGATACCGCGCCGCTCTTCCGTGTTCCCGTCCACGTCGGATAACTCGGGTCCAAGGAGGCGGTCAGCCTGCATGCGGATCTGGTGTGACGTCCGGTAGTTGATCCGCAGGGTCCGTGACCGCCCCCGGATATCGACGCCCAACGCCTTCCAGGAAAAGGGTTGCTGGAAGATTCGCTGGCCCAGGTCGCCGGCGAAGAAAAGGCCGTTTGGTCGTCCAGTTCCGAGGGCGGCGATAAACCGCAATGGTTGGATGCCCATATCCTGAGCCTCATCGACCACGACAAAGTCGAAGGGCGGTTTCCGACCGTCCCCAAAATGCGCAGCGACACGGTTGAACATGCCGGCCATCGTGACCAGGTTTCCGCTCTTCAGGGACGATTGCACTCCTTCGAAAATCGACCAGAGGACGGCGCGCTGCTTCTCCGGCAGCCGCGTTTTCCGGCCCAGACGCCGGGCGTCGCGGTAAGCCTCCCAGGAATCCAGTTGCCAGGCATCAACCACGTCCTCCCACTCCATCATCAGAAAATGGCGTGTAAATTTGTGCCCCCCGACTGCGCCGGCGGCTTCTTCGAGAAACTGGCGGACCTTTTCCCGTGAGGCAATATGCGGGTGTCCGATGTTCAACTCGTGGAGCCGCAAGCCGATTTCGTTCAGGGCATGGATCTCCAGACGCTCGCCGAGGCGCGGTTCGTGGTGGATCAGACGCCTCAGCTTCGTTTTCAGGGCATGAGCCAGGGTGTCGGAGAAGGTGGTGAGCAGGACCCGGGCCTCGGGATTGGCTCGGGCCAGAAAGACGGCCCGGTGCAGGGCGACGATCGTTTTCCCCGTGCCCGCCGAACCGGAAACCCGCGCGGGACCGCTGAAATCCCGTTCCATCAGTTGACGCTGCGCCGGATGGAGAAAGACCGTCCATTTTTCCCAGGGATATTCCAAGGCGCGCTCCAGTTCTTCGACATTCTGCATCACGCGGAAACGTCGCTGGGCATCGGGATGCGCGAAAGGATCGGTTCCGGCGGCAAGCGGTGGTGCGATCTGCGGGGTTGTGCCCGTTGCCAGGCAGAGGAGCGCTTCGGCGGCCTCTCCCGGGAGATGATCGGCCAGTTCCAGCAGGGCATCCTCGTCGGCCCGGCGCACATCGTCCAACCATTCGGCCGGCACCCCGTACCCCAACAGGACCTCGTTCGCAACACCTGCAAAGAGAGGCGGTTTGGGATGAACCTGTTCTTCCCCAATTGCATACCGGGGAAGCGAAAACTCTTTTATGGTCTCCCGGATCTCGACCAGTTGCGCTGCGCCTGTCTGAGGGTGCGTCTCCAGCTTCCGCCGTTCCGCCCAATGATAGGCGTTGTCATGATGGCCGACATAGCATAGGAGCATGCTTTCCGCCGTCCGGTGAACGATGAGCCGGATGTCGCTGCCGACGCGAACGGACCAGAAATTCGGATCCCGGGCCCTATCGAGCTTATGGAACTGCATGCCCGGACTGGCGGAATCCAACTGGAGGTCAAAGGCCGTCGTCTTGACGAGCTTCTGCTCCTCGTTGTTCAGTTTCGCGAGACTGTCGGTAAAGGTGTCGGCGATACGGAATTGCATGATACTCCCACTGTTACGGGGACTGTGATTTAATAGGTTATGGCGGTATAGAGATCGATACGAATCTCCGGGGCATGGATGCGCAGCATTCAGCCCTTCCTGATGGTCATCCCGGAAACAGGGTGTGCCGGACAAAACCAGCCAATGTTTTTGACCATTCAAGAATGTGAACCGGTTCTCAATTTGATGCGTAGTTCATGAAGGCGTCGCCGCGCACGATTTAGACTGTCAGCACATTGCGATGCCCTTTCGAGAGACCATGAATCTTGAACGAATCTGCATAATGCCTGATTATAGGCAAGTCCCACCTTGGCTGTAGAGCCCTTCTGCGGCAGAATGTCAGCTTTAATCGCTCTCTTTTTGCCATATCGCCTGATGAGGTTGATGAGGACCTCTTTGGGATCGTCAAGTGATTCCGGCTGCAAGGGAATACGATGCATGGGAATGCCGGAAAATTCAGCGAATCCCTCTCGATCGGCCAACAACCAAGCCTCGGTCTCGCGCACGGCGATCCGAAAAAGAAGCATGTCCCGCAAAACGGTCTTGCCACGCCAATCCTCAATCAACGCCATCGGGCATTCAATCCGATCAAGATCCGTGAACAGCAAGACAGGGATAGAGCTAGCTATCTCATTGAAACGAGTTATATTTTTGCGAAGATAACCATTCCCTTTTCTACCCATGCGAACCGTGATCCGCATTCCCTGATTTTCTTCTTGAACAAGACGCTCCGCAACCGCCTCACTTAAGGGGTCTTCCGTCACCAGATAAACCCCGATCATTCGAATAGCCTCATCTGGCCCAATTGCTCAATCTTCTTCGGGCGCGTCTGGGGAAGGACCACCTCGGCAACGGAGAAACCGGCATCGAGTCCTTTCCTCTCATCCGCGTTCACCTGCCGCAGTTTCGTTCCTTCTCGCTCCGGTTCCAGTACGATAATACTGCGAGGATCAATTCCCCTGTTACTTAAGAGTGCCTCACTGTGAGAACTGATGATGATCTGCCGTCGCTGCTTGGCGTTACGCTGAATGCGGTCTATGAGAGCAGGCAACTGTTCTATCACGGCCTGATGGAGTGAAAGTTCCGGTTCCTCAAGAAGGAGCAGAGAATTGCCTTCAAGAAGAGACCAGAGGATACCGAGAAGTCGCAGTGTGCCGTCGGAGAACTGATTCTCCCGTTGCCAGCCTGCATTAGGGCGGTAATGCTCATACTGGGCTTCCAAATGAGGTTTTCCCGTCACATCGTCTTTTATAAACCGCAGTTCTTTAAAATGAGGGACAGCGGCGGCAAGCGCCTCGTTGATCTTCTTCAACCGCGCATCACGAGTCCGCTGCTGGCATTTGGCAACCCTCTCCAGAAAACCCTGCCCGAAGGGATCGTCTTCCAGGCGGTTCCCACCGATCCTGTCTCCGTACTTGAGCAACTGAGGAACCAGATGAAGGTAAGTGATGCTGCTGAAGAAATCGACGATGTCCCGGAAAGAGGCATTGGTCCGCGTCTGTTCCAGATGCGTTTCCGTCAGCAATATGCTGTCTTTGCTGTCGCTGCTATCAGGCCGCTTGAGGATTGATTGGTTGTTATGCCAGACTTCCTCTTGGGAAACGAAAAGGCGTTGCGCTCCCTTGCCCTCCGACTTAAACCCAAGCACATACCGCCACACCGGTGAAGGATCATCCGAACGTTCATTGAAACTAACCTCGATCTTTACCTCCGGGTCACGCCGGGCATGAAGGCAGCGGAGCTTCGTAATGCCGTTCCGGTCTTTCACGGCTTTCTGGAGACCACCGCCGTCCGGTTTGCAGATGTCTCGAAGGAACCGCAACGCGTCAAGGAGGTTTGACTTTCCCGAAGCATTCGGGCCAATGACATATGAGGTATAGGTCAAAGGAGTCTCCGCTTCACGGAAATTCATCCAATTTTTCAATTTCAGGTGCGTGATATACATGATGCCGCGGCCTCCTTAAATCTGACAAATTCAACTCCCAGCACGCCACGCCTATGATTTCTTCATCCACAATGAGAGGTCAGGCAATCATACTCAATCCTCGGAATGGATGCAATAGAGCCGGTGTGTCACGATTGCTCTATTATTTCTTATTTATATCTTAAACACCTTCATGACCTCATCCCCTAGATGATTAATGACCTTCACGGCGATGCGGCCGGAGGTGGGTTTGTCAAAGGGGCGGGAGGTGTCGCTGTGGAGGGTGGCCCAGGCCTCTTCGTGAATTTCGGCTTTAAGGGTGGTCTTGAGGGATTTGTAGGGGTCGTTCGCCCCCAGGAAATAGGCTTGGCGGACGAAGAAGCTCTCCTCGTTGTAGTCCGTGTCGATGAACCAGCAGGCGATGCCTTCGGCCCCATCGCTACGGACTTCGCCGGTGTTGGGATGGAAGACGTCCACGCCGTTGATCTTCACCTGGATCTGCCCGTCTTTTCCTTCTGCCCCAGGGGCCTCCAGGATGTCGATATCCGGCTCGCCGAAGATGACGAAGAGGTTTCCCTTGCCGGTGTTCTTGAGGTCATCGGCCATGTGGAGGTCGGCATTCATTCTTGCTTTGAGGACGGGGATGCGGCCCAGCTTGTTGAATTCCGACGAATGGGCGTCGTAGTTGAAGGCGCAGGTGATGAGGACGTCGAAGTCGGCGTCGCCGGCCTCGCGGGCCGCGGAGACCAGATCGGGACGGGAAACAGTGCCGAATTCGGGGCCGATGAAAATGGCGGCGCGCTTTTCAGCGCCGGTTTCTGCGTTTCCCTCCAGATAGCGGCCTTCGGCGCAGATCAGATAGCCCGGCCAGGGCGTAATAGAGGTAAAGGTGATCTTGTCTTCCTTGTGGGCCTGCTGGACACCGGCGATCCGGAGATTTTCCAGGATAATCCGGGTGAAGTCCCGCTCCTTGCCGTAGGCGGTTTTAGAGTCCGCAACGCCGTCGGTCAGGTCGTCGTTTTCGTCCACCGTCAGGACGCGATGGGGCAGGAGGCTTTCCACCGTAAACGGCCCGGCTACGCGGACCTTTTTGTTGTTCTCGTAGGGTTTGTCGTAAAGATATTCGTAGTCGGCCTTGGCGGCGATGGAGGCGTCGATCTCCCTCTGCCGGGCAATGCGCTCTTTCCACCAGTCGGCGTGGAGCCTTTTCGCGGCCTCCGGCCATTTCGGATCGGCGTCGCGCGGGATCTCCCATTCCTCCCATTTCTTCCCGAGGGCTTCGTTGAGCTTTATCCGCAATGGCTCCAGCATTTCCTGGAACTTTTCCCCGAGGATGTCGATCTCGGCATTGTTGGCGATGGACTTCAGGGTGATGTGTGGCACCCGTTCGTAAACAAATCCCTGGCGGATGTCGCCGCGGGTCGGCTGGCTTGACGGCTCGGTGCGGGAGACTTCAGCCTCTTTGATCTGACCGTCGCGGCTGTCGGCAAGGAGATAGTAGGGGTAGCGAGCACCCATGATCCGGGCTCTAGCGAGGGCCAGGGCGACGCGGGAGGTGTCGATGGTGATCCAGCGCCGGCCCCACTGCTCGGCCACGTAGGCGGTGGTGCCGGACCCGCAGGTGGGATCCAGGACGAGATCGCCGGGGTCGGTGGCCATCAGAATGCAGCGTTGGATTATTTTCTCTGCGGTCTGAACGACGTAACGCTTTTCCTCGGTAAAACTGCCTGTGGACATGTCGTCCCAAAGATTACCAATAGAAAAAACAGAATAATCGTTCAGTCGGCGAACATACCGAAGGGCTTTACCGCCAGGAGTCAATCTGGCAGCCATATGAAGACGCTTCATTCCTTGAAGATTTGTTTTCCATCCACCTTTGGTGATAGAAAAGTTTGTGCCTTCGAATAGATAATCGAAGCGAGTAGTTTCGCCGCCAGATTGTGATGTCAGGTTATCGGAAGCAACAAGGTAGCTTCTGGTAGGATCAAATATGACCCCTGTCGGCATTGTTCGAACCGCGCCATTTTCTGAACTCTGCAAGCGATTGTATGCAACGGCACCTGCTTGACCTGGTTCTTTTTCTTTGAGAGGCTCCCTATATTTCATTAGCTGACCATTTTTTGCAAACCAAACCAGATAGTCTGTTGTTCCCGCGATATATCTTGAAGTTGCACTTGTAGTCTTTTTGACAGCGATTTCACTGATGAAATTTTCATCCCCAAACACTTCATCCATCAGCGCCCTTACCCGATGGACATTCTCATCCCCGATCTGAACAAAGATAGATCCACTGTCAGTCAGTAAATCCCGCGCTACGGTCAGGCGGTCCCGCAGGTAGGTCAGATAGGAATGAATTCCGTCCCGCCAGGTATCGCGGAAGGCCTTGACCTGCTCGGGCTCGCGGGTGATGTGGTCGGTGTTCCCGTCCTTCACGTCGCGGCTGGTTGTGGACCATTGGAAGTTGGAATTGAACTTGATGCCGTAGGGCGGGTCGAGGTAGATGCACTGGACCTTGCCGCGGAGGCCCTCCCTTTCGGCCAGGGACGCCATGACCTGGAGGCTGTCGCCCAGGATCATGCGGTTCGTCCAGTTGGCGTCGTGCTGGTAGAATTCGGTCTTGGCCGCTTCCGTCGGGATGCCGTTGAAATCGGCGAAGAGATCGACCTGGAATCCGGGTTGCTGCGCCCGGGTCTTTTCCGTCTGGAGGAGCAGATCGTCGATGAGAACCTTGGGCTTTACCTTTTCCTGAATATAGAGGGGCGGGGCGTGGACAACGAGGTCCGACCAGTCCTGCTCATCCTTGCCGCGCCACATCAGTTGCGGGTCGAGGTCGCGGTTGCGGCCGTCCTTTTCCCGCTCCAGTCCGGAGGAGCCGCGCTCATAGGCAACGCGGACGGGGCTCTCTTCCTCCTTCTGCATCACCGACTGGTATTCGGCGGTGGGGATGTTCTTCCGCCGGGCCGCCTCGTGGGTAATGGATTCGATGGATTTTACGCTTTCCTTCTTGGCCATGTGCTTATCCCTATTTCCTTATCTGTCCTGTCGGTCTCGTCTGTGTAGGCTGAAATATGAAAGGGTAGAAAAATTTCCCTTGCTGTACTCCGTCTTCTCGATCATCATCACTCGGGTGAGAAGTCGGTCAAGTATCCATCAACTACCCATACTGACCCTAACCATTTGTTTTCATGTCTTTAATAAGAAACAAACCGTTACTTTTACGTGCCTCAGTCAACTACCCGTCAACGAAATCTTCAGGCCCAGAAGGGAACATATTTTCTCAATTTCATCGCCGAATCCTCGTCATAGAGTTTGATGACTTCTGCCTCCACTGCCTCTCGTATATAACGAGAAGCCATGGATTTATTGCCAGGTTCAATCCCGAACCTCTCTCGGAGCGTCGTGTTTGTCATATAATCTCGGTTCACATACCGCAAACAGGCATGGAGGTAACAAGCCCGTATGCGGTCGGCCTTATCCATCTTTGCCAGGGGACGGTGTGCAAACAATACAGCCACCGTATTGTCCCCGCTCACCTCAAATACAGGGGCCGGCAATTGGAAATACTCCGTCTGGAAGACGATCTTATCAACCCCACTGCCTCGCTCCTCACAAACCCCGATGCGCCTCATGAAAGAAGCCAGTGCCTCATTTCGGGAACGGGGCGGCGAGTCCAGAAAACGCTCCGTCTTTACCAGGGGAACACCAGGATTGCGGACTTCCATGCGATCATTAAATATTTCGATCATCGGACCGGCTCCAGTAATGAAAAAATCCTGATGGAGGAGGGCATTGGCCACCAGTTCGCGGATAGCCAGTTCCGGATACATGGGCACAGCCCTTCTCAATGCCTGCTCAATAATTTCATTGGTTGGAATCAGGCCATTGATGAATCCGATCAGGCCCTCGAAACCATTTGCATAACCTCTCGTTCCTTCCTGCTCCCGAATGGTTTCTGTCCGACTATTTCCTTTGTATGCGATGACTCGCACCGCTTTGCGTCTGAGAACTCGGAAATCCCCCAGTTTCTTAGCCAAAAGCATGGCCCCCAGATTGGTTATATTCCACTTGCCTGCATCGGACCGTCTAAGCAAATCATCCGCAACCATGGCTTCCAGAATACCGGACTTATTATCGGGCAATGGGCGACCCAGCAGCTCAAAGTAGGCCGGGTAATCCAGTAACCTGATGACATCGTCACTTGTCATATTCTCTGCCGCAATCAGTGCTTCAAAGGGGGTCTGGTCGAAGATACGCCACAAGTCGCGCTCTTTCTCTGGAAAACCCTTGAGCTTTTTCTTGTAGGACCCGACTCGGATGAACTCATTGCTTTGAAATTGCACCGGGTGTCGGAAAGCACGGCCGATTTCCAGCAGCACGAGAGGATAGCCATCCATCTCTAAGGGATAAAAACGAAAATGAATCTTTGGAGAGAGCAAGCGCAGGAGCCAGTTTTCCAATGCCTCATTGCCGACCTTGGCTGTTAAGGGCGAGAAAGAGGTTCCGATAACAGCATGTGTTCCATTCTCAATTCCCCAAACAAGATAGGCATGGGCCTTCCCGAACAGGGCAGCCGAGTTGGCCAGCGCAGAAAGATATTCGCCGATCTCTTGCGGGTCGTCATTGTTATGCTTAAACTCCAGCCATTCGGTTTCATTTGGTAATTTGCGTAACTCCTGCACCAAGCTGATGAGATATGCGGGGCTACGGTCGGTAGTCATGATTTCTCCATAGGTTCGAGTTCACGTATCTCCTCTTTTCTTATTCAATAACTTCCCAATGTCCGCCCTTGGCCGGCCCGACACGGCGGAGGAGGCCATCCTGTCGTAACTTCGAAATCTGCTTTTCCACTCCCCTCGTCGTCATGCCAAGAGCTTTGGCCAGTTCCGGAATGGTCATTTTTGGCCTTTCTAAAAGAGAGTTGAGGATTTGCGCCTCTGTTTTCCCCGAACTTTTCCCCGAACTTTTCCCCGAACTTTTCCCCGGCGTTTCAGGGATACCTTTGAGTTCTTTCGAACCTGCCAACTCTTTCCGGTGAACTGTGGCGGTGAACAGGCAGCGGTCGTGATCGTCGGTAAAGTCGATATCCGGCCATTGTTCCAGCGCCCGTTTGATCCCCGAGCCGAGGCCGTGATAGGGCAAAAGCCCCTTGGCCACGAACGAAACCAGGATCGGATTGCGGATATTGGACATCCCTGTCCGGATCTTCTCCACCGTCAGGTTGTTGGGCAGGTGACCGGGGCTGATAATCTCGATGCGGTTGTCGAAGATGAAAAGGCGAATGGTGGCGCTGACCAGATAGTCCCGGTGGATCAGGGCGTTGACCAGCAGTTCCTCGAAAACCGCCTCCGGGATCTCCGGCAGTCCCGGGGCATTGACGCCGCGGCCAGCCTGTACCTTGTGCAGGTTGCGCATGACAAACGCCAGGGAATCATCGAACACCTTGCGCAGGGGGCCGGAAAAATCCTCCGTATCGACGTAGTCGCTGACGTGGATCTCGTTTCCTGGATAGCGGATCGCCTTGACGACAAACTGGGGCTTGATCCATTCCGGACGTTCGGCGAAGAGGAGCACCCCGGCCAGATTCAGCATGCCTCCCTCGGTGGCGAGATTCATGTTCTGCAGGAGCCGCAGCCGTTCGGCAGCCGAGTCCGGATAGTCCAGCTTGTAGAAATCGCGCAGAAAGTCGCGGAAGCGCAGCTTATCGATTTTCTCTATTCCCGCTTTGGTGGGCAGTTCGTCGGCATGAAATTGATCGGACAGTTGGAAGAGTCGACGCAATTCTTCCTTGGAATTGATCCGCCGTTTATCGGCGCCGTTTTTCAGCCAGATGACGCCGTTTTTATCAAAGTAGGGTTTGTCGACCCCTTTGGGGACGGTTAACGCAATGATGAGTCGCCCATTGGGAAGCGGGATGTTTTCCGTTTGCACGGTAAGCGGGCTTCGCACATGCTGGCTGGCCGCATTGCTGATGAACTGGTTGATCCGAACAATATCCTCACGCGAAAGACCGGGCGTGGAACCGTCGTCCGCCACGCCGATAAGAATCGTCCCGCCTTCCGAATTGGCAAAGGCCGCCATCTCCGAGGCCAGGGAATCGGTATTCTTCACCGTAACCTTGAACTGACGGGAGCTGTCTTCTCCCAGGGCTATGCGGGCAAGCAGGTCTTCACGCTTCATTTCACCCATGCGTTACCCCTTCGATCATCCTGTTGAACTCGGCCTCGACCTTCGCCTCGAAGTCGGTTTCCATCCGATAGACATCGGTGAATTCGGCGAAGGCCCACCGGCCATACCGGCCGTGATGGTTGACGCCGGGCACCCAATAGGTTTCCATGGTCGATCTCTTTATTTTGGCGTCCTCCCGGCGGTAGCCCTTGATCTCGACGATCAGGTGGAGCGGGTCGGCCTTGCCGTCGTCCACCAGGCAGATGAAATCGGGCAGGTAGGTGCGCGTCTCCGAGCCGTAACGGTAGGGAACCTCCAGGCCGAGGTTGTGGTTCTTGACATAGGCTTGCACCTTGGGGTGGGATTCGGCGACGCGGCAGAATTCAGCCTCCCAGTCGCTGTCGAGAATCACCCAGTTGATGTGACACCGTCGGGCATCCGTCTCCCAGCGGTCCTTTCGAGATGTGTTGAAGTTCACGTGCAGAGTGGAACCGACAGGGTTGTAAGGATCGAGGACGGCCAGGATCTGGTACTTCCCTTCCAGGGACCGGGTGATTCCGGCGGTAATGTGCTCGCAGGCCATGTCGGCCAGTTCCTGGTACAACAACTGGGCGGGATAAGTGCCGCCCTTGCAGATCAGGCAGTTGTCCAGCCACTCTTTGGTGATCCGCTTCAACTGGCCGAAGAGATGCAGCTTCGGCTCCTCGCCGGGATCGCGGAACTTGGTGTAAAGCAGGTGCTTGGCGACATGGAACAGGAGCGTGGAGCGACGAAGATCCCCCGTACGGATCAGGTTCAAATCCACGCCTTCGCCGATAATCCCCTGATTCTGGGTAATGGTCGGACCAACGAGGTCCGGTGTCAGTTCCATGATCGAATCCGCGGTGAAGACGGCGCTCAATCGCTCTTCGGGCAGTTCGACCCGGTAGCCGGCAACGCGGGGGAAACGGATTTCGAGGGAGTCGCGTTCGGGACGCATGGCCTTGACGCGGACGGTCTCGCGGGGCGGCTGGGGTGGCGCGAGAACCGGCTTGGCGGTGAAGTCGAAGGGCACCCCCAGTACGTCGGCATATTCCACATTGAAGAGGTTCTCTTCGTTAAGATCGTAGGATTGGCGCCGCAGGGCGCGGCCGATGACCTGTTCGCACAGAAGCTGCGTGCCGAAGGCGCGGACGCCCAGGACATGGGTGACGGTGTTGGCGTCCCAGCCCTCGGTAAGCATGGAAACGGAGACGACGCAGCGAATGGAATCGCCCAGGCGGCCTTGTTTGCCGACGGTGTTCATGACTTCCCGGAGCAGATCCTGGTCGGTGAGGTTCTCCGCCTGGCGGCGGTCGCCGGTGCGTTCCACGATCTCCCGGCGGAAGCGGTCAATCTCCGGAGAGGCGATCTGGCGGAAATGATCATCCAGGGCTTCACCGGATTCGAGCTGCTCGCTGTCGATCAGGAGCGTCCGGGGGCGGGCAAGCTGGCGCCCATATTCATCGTAGTTTGAAAAGAGCGGGAATTTCCCGAGGAAGGGCGGCGGGGTGACGCCATCCTCGCGGGGAGGATGCTCGAAACCAGCCATGTAATCGTACACCAGCTTGGAGATGGCCGTGTTCTGACAAACGACGATGAAACACGGCGGCAGTTGAACGCCGCTTTCCTTCCAGAGGTGATAGGTCTTTTCGTAGTGCCCGTAGAGGGCCTCCAGCGCCGTCTGGAGCCGGGTGGGCAGTTTCAGGGGATCGAGGCCCGCCGCCTTGCCCCGGCCTTTCTTTGGCATGTCTTTGCGGATGTGCTCCCAGAGGTTCCGGAACATGGGCATTTCCCCGCCGGGAATGTTGTCCGCCACCGGCACGCGCGGCAGTTTGACGATGCCGCATTCGATGGCGTCCATCAGGGAGAAGTCGTTCATCGTCCAGGGGAAGAGGGTGCCTTCGGCGTAACCGGAACCGCTGAGAAAAAACGGTGTCGCCGACAGATCGAAGACGCGGGTGATCCCCAGCTTGCGGTTGACGGCTTCGAGGCCGGAGATCCAGAGCCGTGCCGCCTCCGTGTTCCGTTCCGCTTCTTTCCGTTCGTCTCCTTTCAGGTCCTCACCCTCCGCAGTTTCAGGTTTGGCACGATAGCAGTGATGGGCCTCGTCGTTGAAGACGAGGAT
>MVRU01000062.1 GCA_002067745.1 Syntrophus sp. PtaU1.Bin005 | reverse complement strand
AAAAAAACGCGTCAGAATCCTTACCGGTATACATACCGGCTGCGGGCTTGTCAACTCCTGCCTGAGCATCAGGCCAAATGGGCGATGCTATCTATTCATACCTTTGTTTTTATAAGACTATTTAGCTATTGACAGCTTAAGGACCAGATGCGTATAATTCTTATCAGTGGAAAAAGGTTCCTTGAACCATGGATATCCAGGCCCACGATGATGCCGCTTATTTTTAAGGAAGGAAAAGACCGTATCCATTTTTTCTTTCCCCCCGTTTTTTGTTACTGGTCTTCTCCGGTTGAATGCAGCCGCCCATGTTCCGGTCCGAATTCCCCGCTGCCGCTGAATGGATCCTTTCCTTCGTGGTTTCAGGATGGCAAAAGAGGTGACACAGGCGCGCAATTTTTGAAAGGAGGTGAAGAGGAGGCGACAACGGAATGTCCGTGACCAGACGACACGGACCAAGCATTCATAAGGAGGTAAGATCATGAAAGGCAAAATTCTGCTTTATTCCACGATGTTGCTTCTATTCGTCGGATTGATCGCCATCTCTACGTCACAGGCACTCACTCCGAAGGAAGAGTTGGGAAAGAAGATCTTTTTCGATGAGAACCTTTCCATCAATAGCAATCAGTCTTGTGCGACCTGTCATGCCCAGGGGGCCGGTTGGACGGGACCGGATTCGAGCATTAATGCACATGGGGCTGTCTATGAGGGGTCGATTCCTGGCGCTTTCGGGGACCGGAAGCCGCCCAGCTCCGCCTATGCGACGCAGAGCCCCGTGCTCCACGTCGACAAGAAAGGGCTGTTCACGGGAGGAAACTTCTGGGACGGCAGGGCCACGGGTGAAAGGCTGGGCAGCGCCGCTGCCGAACAGGCCCTGGGCCCTTTTCTGAACCCGAAGGAACAGGCTCTTGGCAGTCCGGAGGATGTGGTAACAAGAGTCTGCAGCTCCAGCTATGCGACGCTTTTTATGAATGTCTGGGGTTCCGAAGTCTGCACCGGGGATGTGGCTTCAGCCTATGACAAAATCGGCTATTCCATCGCCGCCTATGAGGCTTCGACGGAGGTCAATGCCTTCTCTTCCAAATATGACTACTCGCTGCCGGGAAAGGCGCAATTGACCAAGCAGGAGCGTAAGGGGCTCGCCCTGTTCCAGGGGAAGGGAAAATGCTCCAAGTGCCATGTGATCGATGGCCGCGCCCCGCTCTTCACCGATTTCACCTATGACAACCTCGGCGTCCCGAAAAACCCGGAAAACCCCGTCTATGATGACAATCCAACATTTGTCGACCTTGGGCTTGGTGGGTTCCTTGCCACGCGGCCGGACTATGCAAAATATGCGGACGCCAACATGGGCAAGCACAAGGTCCCGACTCTCCGCAACGTGGACTTGAGGGACTTTGATGGGGGTGTAAAGGCCTATGGTCACAACGGCTACTTCAAAAGCCTCGAGGGCATTGTGCACTTCTACAACACGAGGGACGTAAAACCGGTTTGTCCCGGACCTTACACCGAGGCAGAAGCGCGGGAAGCAAACTGCTGGCCCGCGCCGGAGGTAGCCCAGAATGTGAACACGGCGGAATTGGGGGACTTGAAGTTGACGGAAGAGGACGAAGCGGCCATCGTCGCCTTTTTGAAGATCCTGTCGGATGGGTACGAGCCGCCTCTGCCCAAGAAAAAGAAGTAGGATGATCCGCTTTCCCGGGCGGGGCCGGCAACGGCCCCGCCCTTTTTTCTCCTTCCAACCGCTAAAAGATTAGCCAACACATTGATAATCCTATGGATTATTTTAATTGACAATCTCTTGGATCGGGCGGAATATGTTAAAAAAGCGGGGATAAGCCAATCCCTACCAGAACGTATCATGATGGAGACAGCGGAAAGATTCCGACGAGCGGAGGAGGATGCCATGAAAAGGGAATCTTGGACGAAAGCGGTGTGGGTCGTAATGTTTTCGCTTCTTCTCTGCCAGGCTTGTGCGCCGACGAAAACATTCCGGACACATCCACAATTCGACACGAGAATCGCGGCGGTTTCAAAGCCCGGCCTTCTGCCCGTGGACGCAAAAGTTTATGTATTGGATGCAGGGGGAATCCAGGAACTCCAGGATGAATGGAGCGCCGAAGCGGGAAGGCATGTTCAGGGTTCATGCATAGGCTGTCTCGCACAGAAGCAGCGAACCGTGGAGCCGGTCGTTGTTTCCAAGGAGCTCGAAGAGGAACTGGAAGACATCCAGGCTCTCTATCGTGCCGTCAGCACCAGCATCCTCCTTCATACGTATACGCAGCCCAACCTGTTTCCGGAGAAGGTGAGTCATTTTGATTACACCCTGGGCCCCATCCAGGACTTCCTCGCCAAGGTCAACGCTGACGCCCTGATTTTTGTTTATGCCCAGGATAAAATTTCCACGGCGGGACGACAGGCCTTGATGGCGACCGGCATTGTCCTTGGCGCCCTGGCCGGCGTCGCCGTTGTCCCGCGTGGAGGTGCAGCGTTCGTCAGCCTTGCCGTCGTGGATTCCTCCGGGGACATCCTCTGGTTCAATGTACAAAGCGGGCCTCAATATGACTTGAGAAAGCCGGAGGATGTCAAAGCTCTCGTAACCGCCCTATTGGCTGATTTTCCCGCAGGCCGCTGAATGAAAAAAACCCTGCCCCTTTTCATGTTGTTATTGACCGCTCTTACCCTTCTTGCCGGGTGTGAAACGACGTCTGTTCTGCCTGTTCGAGGCGGTTCGTCCTCGTCCTTCCAGATGGAGGGCGACGAGCGGCGTCTCTGGAACCGGTCGGAAGAAGAACAGAAAAAGTTGGAACGGAGTGACCTGTTATACAGGAACGAGGAACTGGTCTCCTACGTCAATGAAGTGGCAAGGAGGCTGCACCCCGCGGAAGTCCATCAACAGATTGCCTTCCGGATTGTCGTCCTGAAGAATCCGCTCCTCAATGCCTTTGCATACCCGAACGGCGTGATTTATGTCCACTCGGGGATGATCGCCCGGATGGAAAACGAGGCGGAACTGGCAACGTTGCTGGCTCATGAGATGACCCATGTCACCCACCGGCATGCGTTGCAGCAAATGAGGGATTTGAAAAACAAGGCGGCCTTCATGGCCACATTCAACGTCCTGACCCTTGCAGCCGGGGGAGTGGGAAGCCTCGCCAGTTTATTGGGGCAGGTGGGAACCCTCGCAGCTGTTCAGGGGTACAGCAGAGAACTGGAAACGGAGGCGGATACGGAGGGCTTTGGGCTCGTTGTGGCGGCGCAATACGATCCGGCGGAGACAGGGAAACTTTTCCTGCGGCTGAAAGAGGATGTGGAGGAGCGCAAGATTGACGAGCCCTTCTTTTTTGGAAGCCATCCCCGGCTCCAGGAACGGATCGAGAATTATGAAAAACTGCAGACCCTCCACCCCGGCAAGGGCGGAATGAAAAACGAAGCGATCTTCTCTCGGAAAACCTCAACCCTTTGGCTCATTGATGCCGATCAGAACATCAGTGCCGGAAATTATAACATTGCTCAACGGGAAGCGGAGCGGTATCTCTCCCAAAAACCCGATGATGCCCACGCCCACTTTCTTCTCGGCGAGGTATGCAGACAGAGGAACGAGCAAGGCGACCTGGACAAGGCGATGGATTTCTATCGCAAATCCATCGGCCAAGACCCGTCATACGCTAATTCCCACAAAGCCCTGGGGTTGCTTCATTTGAAAAAGGGAGAGAGGCCGCAGGCAAAAGAACATCTTCAGCAATACCTGATCCTGGCCCCTCAGGCGCAGGATAGAGCCTATGTCCTGGAATATCTCAAACAATGCGAGTGAGGTGATACGATGAAGAAATGCTGGCTTGTCCTGATCCTCTTGGTTCTTACGGCCTGTGCCCCATGGGTCAAAGTGGGCGGTGATTACCGGGCCGAACCGGAGAATTATTCGGTGACGCTGCCGGAAGGCTGGATGAAATCCAACACGGTGACGGGACTTCTTGTCACCCGCGATGGGGTTCTCCTGCAGACCATACGCGTCGGGCGCTTCAATGTTGACCAGGAGTTGAAGAACACCAGGAAAAAGTACAGCCGGAACATGCTGCCCCAGGAAATGGCCGATGTCGCAATAGACAACATCAAGTCCGATCCTCTGATCACAAACTTCAAGCTTCTGGAAAGCTCTCCGGCGACTCTCTCCGGCATCCCGGGTTCCAAGATTGTTTACGAGTTCAAGACCAAGGAAGGGCAGTTGCGTTTCAAGTGCATCCACTACGAGATCATGTCCGGCGAATGGATCTATGGAATCTGGTACAGGGCTGCTGCCAGGCATTACTTCGATAAGGATGTCCAGACATTCGAAACCGTCAGCCAGAGTTTTCGGCTTCTCAGGCCATGAGGATCGGGAACGGGGATATCGCAGCCGAAGATCGGGGCATTTCTGAAACCGCATCCAAACCTTTTTTGCCGATCCATTCCTGACGGTTATATCTTGCTGCCAATTATTCAATAAAGTGATTTGACGTATTCCTTTCAGTTTCATATAGCCTACCACATTCAAAGAACATCTTCGTGATCATCAGACCGCAGCACGGAGCTCAGTGGAAGGAGAAAGAAAATGAAGGGAATAAAAAACATCTTTGCGGAATCTTGGGGACTTATCGGCGTCGGGATCCTTATCGGAATATTGGCTCCACTGTTGCAGTACCTGGGAAATCCTCCCAACATGGGGATCTGCGTGGCCTGTTTTGAGCGGGACATTGCCGGTGCGCTCGGATTTCACCGGGCGGCGGTTGTACAGTACATTCGCCCGGAAATTATCGGTTTCGTCTTGGGGTCGATGATTGCCGCTTATCTCTTCAGGGAATTTAAACCCCGCCTCGGTTCGGCGCCCATTGTCCGCTTTTTTCTGGGGATCTTTGCCATGATCGGCGCCCTGGTCTTCCTCGGCTGCCCATGGCGCGCTGCCCTACGGCTCGCCGGCGGCGACGGTACCGCCATAGTCGGTCTTGTGGGTCTCATTTTCGGCGTCTGGATCGGGACGCTTTTCCTCAAGGGAGGATATAGCCTTGGGCGGACCCAACCAACCCATCACACCGCGGGCTGGATGCTTCCCCTCTTCATGGTTGGGCTCCTGGCTCTCATTCTTCTTTTCCCCCAGATTCCCGGCAAGGATAAAAACGAGATCCTTTTTTACAGCATGAAAGGGCCGGGTTCCCTTCATGCACCCCTGGCAATTTCTCTCGGGGTCGGCCTCCTGATCGGGTTTCTGGCCCAGCGAAGCCGCTTCTGCACCATGGGCGCCATCCGTGATTTTGTCCTCTTCCGGTCCATGCACCTGCTGTCAGGTTTCCTGGCCCTGATCCTCACCGCCCTGGCGGTCAATGTTATTCTGGGACAGTTCAAACCTGGTTTTGCTGGACAGCCCGTAGCCCACACCATGCACCTGTGGAATTTTGCCGGTATGACCCTTTCGGGCCTGGCGTACTGTCTTGCCGGCGGCTGTCCCGGCCGCCAGCTCTTCCTGGCCGGCGAGGGGGATGGCGATGCCGCCGTGTTTGTTATGGGCATGATTGTCGGGGCCGGCATCAGTCATAACTTCGGTCTGGCCAGTTCTCCGGCGGGTGTCGGTCCCTATGGAATTCCGGCGGTCATGAGCGGCCTTCTTGTGTGCCTGTTCATCGGCTTCACCATGAGAAATAGAATCGCATAGATAGAGATAGGAGGAAAGGATATGGCTAAGACGGTGGATGCGCGCGGACTGTCCTGCCCGCAACCGGTTTTGATGACCCTGGATGAAATGAAGGAAGGCAGTGCCGATGAGCTTCTGGTCCTGGTGGACAATGAGGCGTCCAAGGAGAATGTTTCCCGGGCGGCAAAAAGCAAAGGATGGAAGATAGCGGATATCAGTGAGGCAGAGGGTGCTTTTAACATAACCCTTAGAAAGGATTAATGTTCCTGGTTCTCCGGGATGTGCCGGGAAAAGAAATGTTAAACAGACTGAGACGGGAGCGGGGATGATCATGGATGACAAAACCCTGGTCGTCACACCGGAAATGACGGTTCTCGATGTTGTCAGTCAGCATCGAGAAACCGAGAAAATATTCAAGAGGCTTGAGGAAGAAACGGGGAGCTGCGTCTGTTGCCAGGGCTTGTTCCTGTCCGTAGGGGAGGCGGCGGAGCGATTCGGTTTTGACCTGGAGCGTGTGCTGTCGGACCTTAACTCCATTATCAGCGACGAAAAAGAATAAATTGTTCTTTCCCCGATTTCAGGAGTGGTTCCAGTCCGGCCTGCTGGCCAGGCTCAAAATGCCTGGAAGCACGCCACCTGCTCTGCTGCGGAAACATCGCATCCGGATTACAGCGGTACGATGCTTTCCCAGTCTGTTGTTCCCTGGAGAACTCCTATGACCCTCTCCTTCTGATCCGCATCAACCCGCACACAGACTCCGCAGTCCGAACTGACATGCCGGGGAACGGGAATCAGTTTGTGGTCGATTTCCCGATCTTTGAGGATTTTCTCCGCCTTCAGGACGTAACTGACGGAGGGGAACAGGAAGACAACGTACTGTGGATCTGGAACTGGAATCATAATGAACTCAGCGCGGCCCCGACGGCCCCTACGATCTGCGGGTCTGAGGGAACAAAAACGGGCTGCCCCATCTCTTTTTCGAGAAGGACCCGCACGCAATCGTTGTACGCGACGCCACCGGCGAAAAATATTTCTCCCGGGACTGCGACTTTCTTCAAGAGGCCTATTGAGCGACTCACAATGGCCTTGTGAATGCCCAGGGCCACTTCATCGCGCGCCGCACCCTGTGCGGTCAGTGAAACAACCTCGGATTCGGCAAAGACCGTGCACGTGCTGTTGATCTTGACCGCCTTTCCTGCCGAAAGGCCCGCCTTGGAGAATTCTTCAATGGTGAACCCAAGCGCCGTTGCCATGACCTCCAGAAAACGCCCCGTGCCTGCGGCACACTTGTCGTTCATTTCGAACTTTCTCAAATTCCCCTCTTGGTCCAGAGAAATGGCCTTCGTGTCCTGTCCGCCGATATCCAGGATGGACCGGCAATCGCTTGAGAAGAAGCGCGCCCCCCGGGCGAATGCCGTGATTTCGCTGATTACCGGGCAGTCGAGATGTCCTTTAATCAGATGGCGGCCGTATCCGGTGGCGGTGATGACATCGAATACGGCATCGCCCATCAGTTCCTGGGCCGTTGCCAGGGGGTTGTAAGAGGTCATCGTATTCCTGGAGAGGATCAGCTGGCCGTCTTCAAGGACGGCCAGCTTGACGGTTCGTGATCCGATGTCAATGCCGGCGATTCTCATTTTTTCTCCAGCCGTTCGATAAAGGCCTCGATCCGCGTCTTGAGCTGTCCCGCGTCTTCCTGGCTGTAGTCGGTTTCCAGGCGCAGCGTCGGGATGCTCGCATGTTCCAGTTCCTTCTCGACGGGGCCGCTTTCGACGATGTAGGGCTGGCAGAATTGGAGGCTGTAGTGAATGACGCCCTGGGCATTGAGCTTTTTTGCCATCTCCTTCACGTATTCGACCCGTGAGGGATTCGGCGTGAAGACGGCGCAGTCGATGCTGAAATAGCGCGCCGTGATGGCGTCCAAGAGATCCTCCACCGTGCCGTCCTTGGATTCCGTCAGCCAGCGGACACCCCGCTCGCCCACGCAGGATTCCTCGCCGACGATGACCGCATTGCTTGATTCGATCAGCATGGGGAGTTTCCAATTGGGAACGGCCATGGGGCACCCGGAAACGAGGACTCGCGTTGTCTCCGGCGCAGAGACGCCGATTCCGTTTTTAACACGCTCCTCCAGTTCGTCGCAGAGCTGGTTGACCGAATGAGTAAAGCGAACCGGGTCGTCATAGAAAAACACCTGGTTGACCAGGAGGGCGTCCAGGCCGGAGATCGGCGCCGGGTCGGCCGCCCGGATCGCGGCCAGCCTTTTTACGGCAGCCCGTTTCGCATTGACGATTTCAATTCCCATCTTGAGCGATTCGGGGGTGATCTTCTTTCCACTGACACGTTCCAACTTCGCCATGAACCTGCGGTATTCCTCCTTCAGGAACGTCCGGCCCATGTCGGTCTTCATCTGGGGGAGATCCATGACATAGAGATCCTTGACCATCGGGGCCAGAATCTCATAGGATTTTTTCTTGCCGTCGCAGGTGTTCTCTCCCACGACCACATCGCTGGCTTCCAGGTAGGGGCACACTTTCCCGAGCTTGAACCCGAAGGCGGACTTGATGAGCGCGCAGGTATTTCGCGGCAGGACCTCTTCGGCGCCCTCGAAATTGAATTCGGCCCCGGCGCACAGTCCCACGGACACCCCGTCCACGGCCAGGATCAGTTCTTCCGGGACGAATACGCAGTACGAGCCGACGACGATCCTTCTCTGTGCCTTTGCCTCCATGAGCTCCTGGATGCGCAGTCCGTGAACTTCGCTCATGACGAAGTCGAAATACTTCATTCCCTCGGGGCGGTTTTTCTGGGAAAGAAAGATGTCTCCATAGGCGCTGCCCAGGATGGACAGCAGCGCGTTGTGACCTTCCAGGTCAAGGCCGAGTTCCGACCACATTTTTGTATAATCCGCCATGATATGCCTCCCAATATTTATTTTTTGAGTTCCAGGTTCTCGAACAGGGCCTCCACCCTCGTCCGGATCTGTTCGATGTCGCCTTTGGAGTAGTCCGTTTCGATCTTCAAACAGGGCAAACCGTGCTTCTTCTGGACATGCTTGCGAATCTTGTGGGACTCCACATTATAGGCATGGCAGGCGTGCAGGACGACATCGATGACGGCATCCGGTGAAAACCGGGCGATCATTTTGTCCAGCAGGTCCAGGCGGCGTCGATTCGGAGTCATGCAGGAGCAGGGAATGCTCAAGGTGCTTTCCGCCACGGCCCTCAGAGGGTCGCTGCTTTCCTCGGTGATCCGGACAAAGTAGTTTTTCATTCCGCTGCACGCTTCCATCGCCACGACCACACCGCCGGCTTCCTCGATGATCTGAAGAACCTTGCACGCGTCCCCCCCGACGGGACAGCCGCTGACCAGAATCCGAGGGGAGGAAAACGTACCGAAACATTGCCCCAGGGCAATCCGCTGATCAATACTGGAGGAGATCTTTTCGATCAGGTCCTGAAATTCATCACCGTTCGCCACATGTTCAAGGGTGATGACATCGTAGATCTCACGCCAGGAGACCGGGATCGGGCGACAGGCCAGATAGGCGAAAAAGCGGTCCATGAGGCGGTTCTTGCGATTGGTTTCCCGGATCTCCGCCTCCAGCCGATCCGCGGAAAGGGACGTCTGAAGGGTCTTTTCCAGAAAGCCCTGAAGCTTGAGGACACTTTTTCTCCAGCGGTCCAATACCTCCGTGTCATCGGGAAGTTGCGGGAGATCCATGATGAATGTCGGTTTGAGATGGGCGATCAACTCGAACATCTTCTTCTTGCCGTCGCACGTGGTTTCGCCGATGACGGCATCAGAGGCCGCATAGAAGAAGCAGGCGTTGGTCCGGATGAATCCGAAGCTGGATTTGATCATCGGGCAGAGATTCGCGGGCAGGATCGCCTCCGCGGCGGGAATCGTCCACTGTGAAGCGGAGCAGAGGGATACGGGAACGGCGCCCATCGCCCGGATCAGCTCAACCGGGGCATAGCCGCAATAGACGCCGACGACGGGGTTTCCCTGCTCCCTTTTGTTCAAGACATATTCAAGGAAGCGGCGAACGGGGTCCGCAATCTGCGCATTCTCAATCAGAGGCGGGACTGCTGCCATTGCTGCCTGCATGACTTTGGTTTTCCTTTCCGCTTCACGATATTCCCTTACATCCGGGCCGCATTGATCAAATGCTCTCCAGCAGAGCCTCAACCCTCGTCCGGATCTGTTCAACGTCCCCTTCGGAGTAGTCCGTTACGATTTTCAGATAGGGAAGGTTGTGCTTCTCTTTTACGTGGGTCATGATCTTGTAGGCTTCGATGTTGTATGAGTGGCAGGCGTGAAGGACCACCTCGACGATGGCGTCGGGCTGGAAACGATCAATAACCTTGTCCAGCTCGGTCAGGCGTCGCGTATTGGGGGTCATGCAGGAGCAGGGGATCTCGAGATAGTGTTGGGCCACGGCGCCGATGGGATCGCCGGTTTTTTCTTCAATGTCGGAAAGGAAAGGTTTCATTCCCGAACAGGCGTCCATGGCCACGACGATGCCCCCCGCCTCTTCTATGATCCGGTAGACTTTGGTCGAATCGCCGCCCACGGGGCAGCCCGTGACCAGCACCCGGGGGGAGGACGGGCTTCCATAATAAATGCCCTTGTCATCTCTTTCTTCAATGGTTTCAAAGATTTCTTTGAAGATCGGCAGGAGGTGCTCCGTTGTGGCCACCTGGGCAAGGTAGGACAGTTCGTAGAGTTCCTGCCAGCTCAATAGCGGTGGCTTTTTCTCCGCATATTCATAGACGCGCCGGATCAGGCGGTTCTTGATGTTGGTTGCCTGAATCTCCGCCTCGATGCCTTCCGATGTTCCGGACGTGCCGAAGGTATTCTCCAGGAACCCCTTGAGTTTGGAAATCATCGTCGCCCAGTTCGATCGGGCCTCCGCTTCGTCGGGGAGCTGGGGCAGGTCCATGACGAACATGGGCCGATGGGAGGAGATCAGTTCAAACATCTTCTTCTTCCCGTCACAGGTCGTTTCCGCCACGACGGCATCGGAAAGGCCGAAAAAGGGGCAGGTATCCGTGATGATGTAACCGTAACTCGACTTGATCAGGGGGCAGAGATTGGCTGGCAGCACTTCTTCCGCCGCCGGGATAGGCTTGTCGGCGAAGGCGCAGAGGATGGCCGGTACGGCCCCGACGGCGCGGATCACCTCCAAGGGGGCGTAGCCGCAGTAAAGCCCCACCACCGGCATGCCCGAGGCGCGTTGATTCGAGATATACTGGAGGGCCCGCTTGGTCGGCTCTCCTGTAAACTCGTCATTGATCAAAGGTTTTACATCCGATACATTGAACGTCATTCTTCTTTCCTCCATTTTATCCGTTCGTTCCAGTCGCGGAAAAAGCAGCCTCCCGTTCGAGGATCGAGAGGATGCGCTCCGCCAGTTGTCCATAGGCCGGATGGGCCCGGTCCCGCGGACGTTCCGTGTCCACATCGAAAATCTCCAGGATTCTACCGGGACGGGCGGACATGACCAGAATTCGGTCCGCCAGATAGATGGCCTCGTCGACGCCGTGGGTCACAAACAGGATGGTCTTGCGGTAATTTTCCCAGACGCGCAGCAGTTCCTTCTGCAGCAGGATTCTCGTGTGGGCGTCAAGGGCCCCGAAGGGTTCGTCCATGAGCAGAACATCCGGGTCATTGGCAAGGGCCCGGACAATGGCCACGCGCTGCCTCATCCCCCCGGAAAGCTCATGGGGAAAGGCCCCGGAGAAATTTGCCATCCCCACGAGGCGCAGGTACTCCATGGCCTTTGCTTCGCGTTCAGCCCGGGGCGCTCCGCCGAACTCCGGACCCAGGGCCACATTATCCAGCACCGTTCTCCAGGGGAGCAGGGAATATTCCTGGAAAACCATCCCGATTTCCTTCTGCGGCCGCAGGACCGGATTTTCCCGGTAGCCGATCCGGCCGGAGGAGATCGATTCGAGGCCAGCGATCATCCGGAGCAGGGTCGATTTGCCGCACCCCGAGGGTCCCACGATGCACACAAAGTCATTTTCGGAAACATCGAAGCTGGCCTCCGCCAAGGCTTCCAGTGCCCCGCCGTTGTTCGTCCGGAAGGTCTTGCTCAGCCCTTCGATGCGGAGAATGGGGCCGGATGTCATCGGGTCAATCTCGTCCAGACGAATTTCCGGTCCTCGATCAGGCGGAAGAAGAGGTCCAGCACGGCCCCGACGATGCCGATGCTGATCATCCCGGCAATGACGATATCCGTCCGGGCCAGGGTGTAAGCATGGGTGATCAGGTAGCCCACGCCGGAGATGCTTCCCGGAAGCATCTCCGCGGACACGAGGCACATCCAGGCGACCCCCAGCCCGATCCGCATGCCGTTGACGATAGAAGGCGAGGCGGCGGGCAGCAGGATCTTCCGGAAAATGTCCCACTCGCCGGCTCCCAGCACCCGGGCCGAATCCAGCAGGGTGCTCCGCACGCCCATCACACCGTGGATGGCGCTGGTCAAAACCGGGTAGAAGGCCCCGATGAAGATGATAAAGACCATCGATAACTTGAGATTGTTGAGGTACAGATAGGCCGTGCCTTCTTCCACTCCGAACATCGAGGCGAGACTGGCCACCCCGAACCACGCCAGCACCAGCGGCACCCAGGCAAGAGGGGGAATGGGCCGGAACAGGGCGAGGAAGCCATTGAGGAGCCTGTGGGCCGTTCCGTAATAGCCCATCAGGATTCCCAGGGGGATGGCAAGGCAGACCGCAAGCAGATAGCCCGCCAGGACCCGGACGAGACTGATGGCCACATTGGTGGCGAGAGAACCCATGGCGATGAGGCTCTCCGTCGGCTGGAGGAACAGGGCGGCCACCTGTCCGACGCCGGGAAGGATCACCTCATTGTTCAATTGACGGTCGATCACACCCCACAGGACGAGAAAAAGAACAGGAACCAGCAGGTAAGCGCCGATCCGGACGAGTACAGTTCGAAACTCCATGACTACAATTTCACGTTGTCGATAAAGCGCATATCGAAAAGGACCGGTTTGACTTCTTGAATCGTTTTCCCTTTCAGACGGCCCGTAAAGTTGCCCATCGAATTCAGGATGGTCAGATACTTGTCGGCGTTGTGCATCCAGTTTTTCGTGAATTTCGGGAGGTAAACGAGCTGTGACGTCCTGGCGGTATCTCCGGGAAGGCCGATCCACTCGGCGGTCAGGGTTCCTGCTTCGATCCTGTGCTTATTGCACCAGACGTTTGTTTTGGCGATGAGTTCCACAAACTTCTGCACGATGTCGGGATGTTTGGCGATGGTCTGTTCGCTGGCCGCCGTGACGCAGCAGGGAAAGTCATACCAGTAGCCCTTAGGCGGCAGATCCCGCAGATTGACGATGATTTTTCCCACTCCCCGGCTGACGGCCACTTCCGGAAAGGGTGAGGGGCCGACGATGGCCTCGACCTGCTTGCTCGCCAGAGCGGGCACCATATTCGTCGTTTCTTTCAGATCAACGAGGAGAACCTGCGCCGACATGTTGGTGGGATCGCTCGTGACCCGGATCCCGGAGAACTTCAGGGAGCCTTCCAGGACGATTTTCGGTGCGCTTGTGGGTGAATGGTAGCCCACCTTGACGGGTTTCTTCGCCTTTTTCACGTAGGCCAGAAAGGAGTTCCAATCCTTGAGGGAGGATTCCCGGGGTACCACAAGGCCCATACCTTCCGTCTGGAGGGGAGAGAGAATCTTGATCGGTGTGCCCTTGTCGATTCCGGACATCATGGCGGTCACCGA
>MVRU01000061.1 GCA_002067745.1 Syntrophus sp. PtaU1.Bin005 | reverse complement strand
ATGAGCCAGCGAAAGAGGATGGAATGGAGCTGATCGGCTTTGTAAGGTTTGCTGAGATAATCGTCCATTCCCGCGTCCATGCAGGCCCGGCGGTCGCCTTCCAGGGCATGGGCCGTGAGCGCGACAATGGGGACCCGGCGGTACCTGGATTTTCCTTCACCAAGCCTCTCCCGTTTCCGGATTTCCCGGGTCGCTTCATAGCCGTCCATCCGCGGCATCTGGCAGTCCATCAAGATGAGGTCGTAATGCCTGGAGGCCCAGGCATCAACGGCTCCAAGACCGTCCTCCACCACGTCGATGTGACAGCCGAAGTAGTTCAGCATGGCCGTGGCGACCGCCTGGTTGACCGGGTTGTCTTCAGCCAGAAGGATGCGGAAAGCCGAGAAGATTCCCGTGTCGCCTTTTCCGCCGGGGGAGACGCGATCTGGAAGGGATTCCGGCAAGAACCGGGTTCCGGGGACGGCCGGAATGGCGCTCGGTTTTTCGAGGCGCGCAGTGAAGCGGAAGGTGGACCCCCTCCCCGGCGCACTTTCAACCTCGATGGTCCCACCCATCATGGAGACGAGCTGGCTGGCAATCGCGAGCCCCAGGCCTGTTCCCCCAAACTGGCGGGTCGTGGAGTCGTCCTCCTGGGAGAAGGCTTTGAAAATTCTCGACTGGGCCTCCGCGGTAATCCCGATGCCCGTGTCCATGACCTCGTACCTCACAAAAACCGCGTCTTCGTCCTCCCGCTCCATGGACACGGAGATAAAAATTTTCCCCCGCCTCGTGAACTTGACCGCATTTCCCACGAGATTGACGAGCACCTGCCTCAGGCGGACAGGGTCTCCCCGAAGCGCCGAGGAAAACCCCTTTTCCACGGAAGTAACCAGTTCCAGCCCCTTTCTGTACGCCGGCTCTCTGAAAAATTCGACTACCTCCCGCACGAGGGAAACGGCGTCGAGCTCCGTATTCGAGAGTTCCATTTTTCCGGCCTCGATCTTGGATAAATCAAGGACATTGTTGATGATCGAAAGCAGGGTCTCCCCCGAGGAAAGCGCCGTGTCGACGTATCGGCGCTGCTGCAGCGTGAGGCTCTCTTCTCTCTGGAGAAGTTCCAGGAAGCCGATGATGCCGTTCATGGGAGTGCAGATCTCGTGGCTCATGTTCGCCAGAAACTTGGATTTTGCAAGACTCGCCGCTTCCGCCATGTTTTTGGCCTGAAGCAGCTCCTGCTCCGCCCGTTTCATGTCCGTAATGTCGATAAAGCTCTCGAGCAGGAAATCCCTTCCCCGGTAATCGATCCGGACGACGTTTTTGATGATGGGGATAGAATCCCCGGTGGCTGTAAGAAGCATCCGCTCCGAGTGGTCGGTCGTTTCCCCCAGATTCAAAAACGGGCAGCGACCGGCCTCGGCCGGGCAGATGGTTCCGTGGCACATCGCTCCGACAAGCTCTTCCTCTTTTCTTCCGGAGAGCCTGCAGGTGATTTCGTTTGCATAGAGGACTTTGCGGGTGGCGGCATCGACGATGAAGATTCCCGTCATGACCGACTGAAGAAGGATTCTCTGCCACTGCTCGTTCTCGCGGGCGATCAGTTCCGCCTGGGCAAGCTTCCTGTTGGCCTTGACGAGATCCACCGTTCTCTCCTGTACACGGAGCTCCAGTTCCTCCCTGTCTCTTCGCCTCTGTTCATCACGGAGGCTGATCTCCGAAAGCATCCTGTTGAAGCCCTTCATGAGGACCCCCAGTTCGTCGTTCCGCTGCCCGTCAATCCGGACCGTAAAATCTTTCCGATCGGTGACCCTCTGCATGGAGTCGGCAAGCTGGAGGAGCGGCTTCGAGATGAACTCCTGGAGTTTTCTGGAGAAGAAATAGGCCATCAGGGAGGTCAGGGCCAGGATCAGGATGGCGACGGCGATATACACGTAAAGCTGGGAATAGGCCCCCTTCAGGTCCGAAACGATGCGGAGAGTCCCCACGGAATCTTTTCCCGATGTCAGGGTCCGGGTCACTTCGATCCCATGACCGCGGAAAATCTCATGGTTTCCCATCTGCTGCGGGGTGAGCGACGCAGGGCACAAGGGCCAGCGGTATTCGCCGCCGGTGGTGAGGGGTAGATCAGGCCGCTGGTAGGCGGCAAACCGGCTCCCGTCCTGGCGGTAAACGCAGGCGGACAGGATATGCGGGTCCCCTTTCAGAATCTTCATGATCCTGCCGGCTGCTTTCGGGTCACCGGCGAGAAGCGGTGCGGTGATGCTCTGTCCGGTCACGTTTGCCAGGATGTCGATCTTTTCCACCAGGATTTTCCGATAGCTGACAACCTGATGGACGATGATAAAAAAGGAGGAGAGGGAAAAGGTGACAAGGCAGGTGAACAGAATGATCCTGGTCAACTTTTGACTGATGGAACTGTTTTGAAAACTCCGCATGGATACCCCGGGTTCAGATTGATTCGCACGAGCGCTTCAGGTTTCAAACGTTTTTCACAGGCGGGAATTCCCGCCGCCGCTGCCTGTTCGCAGGCTGTTGGGGATGTCTGCCGGCGGTTCCCGTCCACGGTTTTCAGTCTGCCTTTATCAGCCTTTATGCGAAAAATCAAACAGGGAATGGCGAAAAAATGCTCTTTTGACCTAAGGGATATTCCTTAAGGAAATTAAGATATAAGGCAATGCGCAGTTGCAGATCAGGGTCATTCCGCTGGAATTTTTCTGCGGCCTGCCTCCACGGGGAGCGTCTGGAGTTCTGCCGGCCTTGCGGGGGAGGGGCTGTGGCGTTTTTCAGGGATTTCTGTCTGTATCGACGGGAGGGGTATGGACGACGACGGTCCTTTCCCCGGTGATCTTGATGGTTGTAACGGAGTCCAGCGTTGAATAACAACTGCCGATTTTTTCCCCCCGGTGATCGAAAAGGTCGAAACCAAAGAGGGGGGATTGGCGGATGGCCGACTTCTCTCGCATATTCTGGACCAATTCTTTCATCTTCCCGCCGGAGAGGTCCCTGGGTCTCCACAAATCGGAATTCAGGGTCCAGGTTTTGTCTATACCGATTATGGCGGTGGGATACACGTCCGAACCGCTGACGTAATAGGCCAGATGGTCCTCCAGCCGGAAACGCTCGTAGGCTTCCGTCGCGTCTCTGCTTGGCTGAATTTTCCCGTAACGGCCATCGGCTGTCCGCCAGAGGAGGATGATCACCAGCGCGGCCACGAGAACACCGATGGCGGTGAAAAGCTCCATATCCAGTTTCATTTCCGATCCTTAAAAAGAAAACGCCAAGCCATCCGATTCCTTGACGAGCTTGGCGTTTCCCCTCTTCAGCTTTCCGGACAGCACCGGGATGTAACGTGATCCGGGGTTATGTCTGGGGTGCGATCTTGATCTCCACCCGCCTGTTCTTCTGGCGCCCCGCCTCCGTTTCATTGGTCGCTACGGGCATCGTTTCCCCAAAACCGATCACCTCGATTCGGTTGTTCGCCACGCCGCGCTGAACAAGAAGATTCTTCACGGCCATGGCTCGCCGGTTCGAAAGATCCTGATTGTAGCTTTCGGAACCGACACTGTCCGTGTGGCCTTCCACCCGGATGAGGGTATTCGGGTACTGAGTCAGCACGCCTGCGACCCGGTCTATTTCAGAGTAGAGCCCCGGCCGGACTGCCGCCGAATTGGTGTCGAAGGTGACGTCGCCCTTGAATGTCACCGCCAGGAGGTTTCCTTCCCGGGAAACAGCGGCCGCTTCGGAAGTACCCAGCGCGCTGCGCATATCCCTTTCCTGGTTGTCCATCATCTTTCCCACCGCAGCGCCTCCCAGCCCGCCGACGGCCGCACCGATGGCCGTGCCGATCAGGGTGCCCTTGGTATCACGGCCGATGACCTGTCCGAGGACTGCTCCGGCTGCAGCGCCGCCGGCCGTTCCATAGACGGCTCCTTTGGTGGTTTTCGTCTGGCTTTCCATCGTCGCGCAACCGCCCAGAAGCAGCATGCAGAGCAAAACAGCCATACCCTTTTTCTTCATTTTTTTTCCTCCTTGAAAAGAATATATGTGTTACGTTTCGAAGATCAATAACAGGGTTATCCATCCCGCCGCACCAGAGATCATGCCGCATCCATCTCTTCAAAATCCCCGGGGGCCATGCCTGGGCGAAGGCGGGCCCCCGGATGATTTCGAAATTTTCAACAGGGTAATTATAATCAGTACCGCTTCCGGAGTCAATAAGGTTGAGAACCACTATTCGTTCTGTCCATTCCGTCCGGCCTGTTCCTCTCCTGCCGGTTTTTGATCTTTCATTGTCAACCGGGTTGAAAAACAGGGTTGACAAACAGGAGCCCGTCAACTATAGAAACTGCCGTCCCGCTCCGCCTCGGGAACAGCGAGGGGCAGGGCCGTGTCGGGCAGGTTTAGAATCCCGGAATTCCGGAGAGAACGAGGAGAGGAGAGGAATGAACGGACAGGAAGAAAAGAAGCGGCAGCTGATCGACGACGGGCTGAGATCCATCTGGTTTCCCTTCACGCAGATGCGGGAGTTTTCCCCGGAGGACGTGCTGGTCATCGCCGAAGGCAAGGGGACGCTCCTCCGGGATGTGGACGGCCGGGATTACATCGACGGAGTGTCGTCGCTCTGGACCAATGTTCACGGCCATCGCAAGGAGCAGATTGACCGGGCCGTCAAGGAACAGGTGGATCGGCTTTCCCATTCGACCCTCCTCGGCCTGGTCCATGAGCCGGCCATCGAGTGCGCGAAAAAGCTGCTGGAGGTCGTTCCCAAGGGACTGACCCGCGTCTTTTACTCCGAAAGCGGGTCCACCGCCGTGGAGATCGCCCTGAAGATGGCCTTCCAATATCAGAAGCAGGCCGCCGGCGGAAATCCCGACAAGACACGATTTATCTCCTTCACCAACGCCTACCACGGCGACACCCTGGGGGCGGTCAGCGTCGGCGGGATCGACCTGTTTCATGCCGTTTACCACGAACTCCTTTTCCCCACGGTCAAGGCCGAATCGCCGTACTGCTACCGGTGCCCCTTCGGGGCCTCTCAGCCTTCCTGCCAATTCGACTGCCTCAAGCAGTTGGAAAACCTGCTGGCGACGCATGCTTCCGAACTGGCTGCCCTGATCATCGAACCCCTCGTGCAGGGGGCGGGGGGCATTCTGGTGCAGCCTCCCGGCTATCTCAGGCGGGTTCGGGAGCTCTGCACGCAGTACGGGGTGCTGATGATCGCCGATGAAGTGGCGGTCGGCTTCGGGAAGACGGGAACGATGTTCGCCTGCCAGCAGGAAGGGGTGACGCCGGACATCATGGCCGTGGGTAAAGGACTCTCCGGAGGCTATCTGCCCCTGGCGGCCACCGTGGCGACGGAGGAAATCTACAGCGGGTTCCTGGGGCGCTTCGACGAATTCAAGACCTTCTTTCACGGGCATACCTACACGGGAAATCCCCTGGCCTGCGCAGCCGCCGTGGCCAGCCTGAACATCTTTGCCGAAGAGCGGGTCGTGGAGGGTCTTGCAGGAAAGATCAAACGGTTTTCTCAGGGGCTCCAGCCCATCGCCAAGCTGGGTCACGTGGGAGAAATCCGCCAGCGGGGCTTCATGGTCGGGATCGAACTGGTGGCCGACAAAAAGACGAAGGAACTCTATCCCCCCGGTGCGCGCATCGGGCACCGCGTCATTCTGGAGGCGCGGAAGCGGGGGCTGATCATCCGTCCGCTGGGGGATGTCATCGTCCTCATGCCGCCCCTGTGCATTACAAACGAGGAAATCGACCGGCTCTGTGAGATCACCCTTGATTCCATCCGGGCCGTGGTCGGGGATTAGGGAAGATGCCCGATCCGGAGAACCGGAAGGCAGGGGAGCGGCCTGAACGGCCGGATGCGCCGCACAGAGACTCTGTCCTCAGCGGGGTCTTCTATTTCGATCCTGCCGATTCGATTTACGCCGATCATTTTCCCGGCTGTCCCGTCGTGCCGGGCAGTGTGGTTATTTCCGCCTTCCTGAAGGCCGGACGGACGGCCGTTCCGGAGAGAACGCCCGGCAGGATTCAGGATTTCAAGTTTCGCGCCTTTCTTACGCCCGGAGCATACCCCTTCCGCATGGAGGCGGCGGGCCATCGCCTGATGTGCCGACTGTGGCGGCCGGGGGCTGAAACCCGCCGACCGCTGGTGACGGGGACGATTCTCTGCCAAGGCGCCGAATAAGGATCTTTTATGGACCTATTGACCGAAATTCAAGCGATTCTTGTTGAAACCCTTGATCTCGAAGACAAGGAAATCACCGGGGAATCCCGCCTCCGCAGGGACCTGGACATCGAATCCATCGACATGCTGGAACTGGCCCTCTCCTTCAGCTCCCGGTTCGGGATTGAAGTGGATGAGGACGATATCTTTCTGCAGCGGATTCCCCTCTTGATCGAAGAGGCCGAGCAGGAGAGCCGGGAGGTCTCTTCCTTTCTCTCCGCCCGGATTCCCTTCCTCTCCGGCGAACGGATCGGCGAGATCCTTGCCGAAGGAGAGGCCGATCCCAGGGTCCAGGATCTGGTGGACTACGTCTCCTGGCGGCTTTCAAAGGCATCGTAGCTCCATGACGGCCCTGGACTCCCTGATCTGCAGCCGCCGGAGTGTCCGGAAATACCGGAAGGAAATCCCGCCGCAGGAACTGATCAAAGCGATGGTGGCCTGCGCCCTCCAGGCCCCTTCCCCAGCCAACCGGCAGCCGGTCCGTTTCTTCCGGATCGTCCGTCCCGAGGTTCGTGAAACGTTGAGATCCGCCATGGAGGCGGGCTGCAGATCCCGTCTGGCAACGGCGGAGGAGCGAGGGGCGTCGGAAATTCTTAAAAATGTCCTCGCAAATTATTTCCGGTTTCTTCAGTTCATGTTCGATGCCCCCGTGCTGTTTGCCGTGGGAACCGCTCCCGCGCGCCGGAGCGTTGCCGGGAAGCTTTATTCCTCGGGAATTCTGGCCGGGGATTCGCGGACGTCTTCGGATGACGACCTCAGCGTGGGATTGGCCGTCATGGAATGGATGCTCAAGGGGGTGGAACTGGGGCTGGGGTCCTGCATCCTGACGGCGCCGCTGTTCTACTTCGATTCTCCCGAAGAGATCCTGGGCATTTCCCCCGTTACCCTTAAATGTTTCCTGACCCTGGGCTTTCCCGACGAAACGCCCGCTCTTCTCAAGAAAAAAGACCTTTCCGATATCTATCGGGAGCTGTGAAAGGGGTTGCACGTCCGATGTCTTCGGTTCGACGGGTTGCCATAACCGGCCTGGGGGCCATTTCCTCCCTGGGAAATTCTGCCGGGCAGATTCTGGACTCGCTTCGCACCGGCCGTATCTCCTTTGCCGCGTCCCCCTTCGATTCCCGGGTGATTACCTCTCCCGTCCGGGATTTCGAACTGGGGTCCTTTACCGGCTCCTTCAAGGAGCGCCGCTATCTCAACCGTGGGGCCCAGTTCGCAGTCGCTGCGGCGATGTCGGCTCTGCGCGGGGCGTCCCTGCGCAGTGAGGAGATGGCGGAAACGGGGCTCTTTCTCGGCGCCGGCCCCAATATGGATGTAGGGGGGGAAATTCCTGAGATCCGCCAGGGGGAGATCCGTCACGATGCGCTGATGGCCCTCTGGATTCTCCGCTTTCTTCCCAATACCGCGGCGTCCGTCATTTCCATCCTGGCCGGACTCCAGGGAGACAATTTCACCGTCACCTCCGCCTGCTCCTCCTCTCTTCAGGCGATCGGGGAGGCCTTCCACAAAATCCGTGACGGCTACCTGGATCTTGCCCTCGCCGGGGGCGGCGATTCGCGCCTGACAAACGGGGCGGTCCTGGCCTACCGGAAAGCGCGGGCTCTTTACGAAGGGGGAGGAAATCCCGGTGAAGCGAGCCGGCCTTTCGACAACGGAAGGCGGGGTTTCGTTCCCGGCGAGGGCGGGGCCTGCCTGCTGCTGGAAGAGCTGGAGCATGCCCGGAGCCGGGGGGCGGACATTCTGGGGGAGGTCTGCGGCTTCGGCGCCTCTCTGGACGGATACAATGTGACGGCGCCGGACCCTGAAGGAAGAGGCGGGCAAAAGGCCCTGGAAAAGGCCCTGGCGGATGGAGGGCTTGTGCCGGCAGACGTGGAAGCGGTTTCCACACACGGAACGGCGACCCTCCTCAACGACCGGATGGAGGCCGCCTTGCTCGAGCGGGTTTATGCCGGGGCCTTTCCCCGGATCCTGGCCTTCAAGTCCTGGATCGGGCATCTGTCGACGGCCTGCGGGGCCATGGAAACGGCGCTGAGCCTGATCTGCATGCGGAACAGCTACCTCCCGGAAATCCGGAACCTCCACGATCCCTGTTCTCCGGCCCTGCCCTTCGTGCGAAAAGGCGCAGCCTGTCCCACATCCCTCTGGGCCATCCAGAACTTCGGCTTCGGAGGACAGAATGCGGTGCTGATGGTGAAGCGATATCTTCCCGAAGAAGGAACGCGGCGGAATGAAACCTGATTCCCCCCTGCTGAAAATCGACGTGAACACCGGTCAAAGCGGCTTTTCGCTGCTTTCCCGCATTTCGGAATATTCCGGGGAGGGGATATCTGCATACGCCGACTTGCTGGACGCCCCGTCTTATCTGGGCTTGGAGGCCCTGGCCCAGGCGGGTGCCTACCATGCCCGATTTCTGTGCCGTTTTGAAAGGCAGGCCGTTCTGCTCATGGTCAGGGACTGCCGTCTGCCCGCCGAGGAGACACTGACGGGCCGCTGCCATCTTGCCGGTTGCCTGCGCAGCCGGAGCGCCTCTGTTTTTTCCTACGGAATGTCCGCTGAAATAGGGGGCATCAGGTTCCTTGAAGGGGAATTCGTGTTTTCTGCGGTTACCTACAATTCGGACTTCCGGGAAGAGATCCTCCGGAGCTATTACGAGAAAAAATGGATAACTTTATTGAACGGCTGAAAACCCGGTTAAGGCTGCATCGGCAGGCCGGTCTCTACCGTCGGCCGCCGGAAATCATCCGCCGGGAGGGCGCCTCCCTGATCCTGGCCGAAGGCAGGGTCCTGAACTTCGCCTCCAACGACTATTTGGGGCTGGGTGTATCGGAGGTCCTGCGGAAAAAGGTCGGGCGCAATTTCGAGAAATACGGCTCGTCTTCCTCCTCCTCCCGCCTGGTATCCGGCAATTATTCCCTCATCGCCGAGGCGGAGAGGGCCTACGCCCGCTACTTCGGCTATGAGGAAGCCCTCTTTTTTCCCAGCGGCTATCAGGCCAACCTGGCTCTGCTCTCCACCCTGTTCGATTCGGGGACGCTCGTCCTTTTTGACAAGCACATCCATGCCAGCAGCGTCAAGGGGCTCGCCCTCAGCCCGGCTCAACTGGCCGGTTACAATCACAGCTCCCTGAACCATCTGCGGAAGCGCCTGGACAGGGCAGGGGAAAGGGAAACCGTCGTCCTGACGGAATCCCTCTTCAGCATGGACGGCGATCTCCTCGATGTTCCGGGCCTCGCCGGGCTGAAGGACCGCTATGGCTTTGTGTGCATCGTCGACGAAGCCCACGCCCTGGGGGTCCTGGGGGAGGGCGGGTGCGGCGTGGCGCGCCCGGTGGCCGAAATCGCCGTGGGGACCTTCGGTAAGGCTCTGGGGCTCTTCGGCGCGTTTCTCCTTGTGCCGGCCGTGGTCAAGGAGCACCTCTTCAACTTCGCCTCACCCCTCATTTACTCCACAACCCTTCCCGAGGCCCATGCCGCCTCGGCCATCGACATCCTGGCCCTGCTGGCCCGGCAGGACGAATCCCGGAGGCGTCTCAGGGACATCAGCCTCGAAATGAAAAACGGGCTGAGGGAGGAAGGGTTTACGGTTCAGGGGGATGCCCATATCCTGGCCCTGGAGATTGGCGAAGAGGGGAAGGCGCTGGAGGTTTCGAATCGTCTGCGGGAAAGGGGGATCTTCGTCCTTTCGGCCCGCTATCCCACCGTTCCCCTGGGGAAAGCCATCCTGAGAATTGGGATGACGGCCCTGCACACCCGGGAGGATGTCAAACGCTTTATCCCGTCATTAAAGGAGGTTATGGTAAGAATATGAAAAGGGATGTTCCGGACATCTTCGTGATCGGTACGGACACGGGCGTCGGCAAGACGGTCCTGTCCCTGCTGCTGATGCGCTATTTCTATGACGAGGGGTTTTCCCCCTTCTACTTCAAGCCGCTGCAGACGGGCTGCCGCGATCCCTATGACACGGACTCCGACGCGAAATTCATCTACGACAACATTGAAGAATTGAAGGGCCGGGATCCGGCCGGTTCCGTGGGGTTCTGCTACCGGAATCCCAAAGCTCCGTACTTTGCCGCGCGGGATGAAGGCCGCCGGGTCGACTGGAAGACCCTTCCGGGGACCCTTCAGGAGAAGAGGAGCCGCTTTTCCCCTCTGGTCGTGGAGGCTGCCGGAGGCATCTTCGTGCCCGTCGACGGGGAGAGCCTGGTGATCGACACGATTCCTTCAATGGGCGCTCAACCCCTGATTGCGGCCCGGGCCGGCCTGGGGACCATCAACCACACCCTGCTGACGATTGCCGCCCTGGAACGGAGAAACATCGAGCCTCTCGGCGTCGTTTTTCTGGACAGCGCAGAGCCGGCAACACCGCTGGATATGATCGAGGAAAACAGGGAGGCGATCAGGAGATTTTCCCGGGTCGAAGTCGCCGGTGTGGTGGGCCGGATTTCAGACTTCCGGCATCCGCCTCCCGAGTGCTTTGACGGCTTGAAAAAACTCTTTGCGCGCAGCGTCTGAGATCAGGGCCACGCCGGCATCGCTTTTTACGCAGGCTTCAGGGCTCGATCCACCGGAGGATCGGGATCGGGTTTATAGAGGCAGTACATGTTGCGTCCCCTGGCCTTTGCCTGGTACATGGCCGTGTCGGCATGCTTCATCAGGGAATCCATGTCCTCTCCGTTTCCCGGGTAGATGGCGATCCCGATGCTGGCGCTGGTGAACAGCTCGTTCCCTTCGCAGAAAAAGGGTTTTCTGAAGGCGGCCAGGATCTTTTCAGCGATCTGGGAGCTGTTTGCGGCCTCTCTGAGGACCGGCAGCAGGATCATGAACTCGTCGCCGCCCATCCGGGCCAGGGTGTCCTCTTCCCGGAGGGTTCGGGACAGGCGCTCCCCCACATTCTGCAGAAGCATATCCCCGATGTGGTGACCGAAGGAGTCGTTCACCGTTTTAAAGCCGTCCAGATCGAGCATCATGACGGCCATCGTTCCCTGGCGTCGCTTTGCCTGGGCGATGGCGAGGATGAGGCGGTCGGCGAAGAGCATCCGGTTGGGCAGCCCCGTCAGAACATCATGGTAGGCCAGGTGGCGGATCGCCTCTTCGATCCGCTTGCGTTCCGTAATATCCCGCCAGACCATGTAGAGGATTTTCTGATCCTGCCAGTCAATGACCGAGGAGAGGATTTCCACGGGGAATTCCTCTCCATCGAAGCGGCGGCAGATCCATTCCTGCTGCAGATAGCCTGTTCTCAGGGCCTCGTTCATCAGCTCGTCGGCCTTGTCCAGGGAGGGGCTGCCGTCAGGCTGTGACGGGGGCGAAAAGGCGGAGGGATGGCGGCCGATCAGCTCCTCTTTCGAAGAGCAGCGCATCATTTTCACCATGGCCTCGTTGCAGTCCGTCAGAAGGCATCCATCAGAGAGAAAAATACCCACAGGGGAGTGTTCAAAGAGGATGCGGAACTTGGTATCGGCGTCTGTTCCGCCTTGCCGGCCGGAAAAAGAGGAGTCGTGGACATCCCGCCGATGTTCCTCGCGCTGCCCGGTGAGCTGACTGCGCAGGGTCATCACTTCCCTGATCAGCTGCTCCTTGGTTTTCTCTTCATCCTTCATGCGTTCGGATCCTTGGCTCCAATGTATCCCGGCTGCAGGCAAAAATCAAAACATTACAATCCGTCAGGGCTTTCTCAAAAGCAGGGGGCCGCCCCGGACTGAGCCGGACAAAATGGCAGGCTTTCAACGTTTGGGAATGGTTTCCAGATTCACTTCCCCACCAAACCGCTTCTCAAGGATCTTTTGAAGATCTTCGAAGTGTTCAGGTTTTTCCATTTCCACAACGAGTTCCTCATCGTCCAGGACTTTTAACCGGCCATAGGGGCGAACAGCTTCGATAACCTCCAGGGGATCCGTTGTAACCCAGCCTTTCATCCGTCGAAGAAGCTCTTCCCCGTTAAAGGCCCTCTCGATGGTCAAATCGACCCGGCGCTTCTTGGCCTCCCATCCGAGAAGTGCCGGCTGGACGATTTTCGGTGTGACGGGGTCATGCATTGCAGCACAGCGAAACCATAATTTGGCGCGAATCATCGTTAATGACCTCCTGAAATCGTGACGTCTGGTTCGTTCCTTTGTCCGGCTTCCCATTTCTTGACATTCGGCCAAGGCTGGGGTACTCTCCCACTAATGTAGCGAAGGTTCATATCATTTCAAAGGAGGATTCCCCATCCATGGATCTCTCTGCTGTGATCAGGGAGCGTAAAAGCGTCCGAGCCTTCAAACCGGATCCCGTTTCCCGTGAACAGATTGAACGAATCCTCAGCCTGGCCGTCCTGGCCCCCTCTGCGATCAACCTTCAACCATGGGAATTCACGGTTGTTCTGGGGGAGGAAAAGGCAAGGTTAAGTCGGCGGTTGATCAAAGCGTACCATGAAAAGCAGATATCCTGCAGTCCGGGAAATGTCAAGCCGCTTTCCGAGTCGTTCAGCAGGCGGGGAGTTGAGTCCTTTGAAGTCATGAACCCCTGTCTGGCCCAAATGGGTCTTGATTTCAATACCTTCATCAACGAGGGGAGCTGCAATTTCTACGGCGCGCCTGCCGGGATTATTATCTGCCTGGACAACGCCTTTTCCAAGGCTCGACTGGTGGACATCGGGATCACCCTGGGGTTTCTGGTGCTGGCAGCCCATGACCAGGGGCTGGGAACCTGCCCGATCGGGTTGATCAACGCCTACGAGGATGACGTCAAGGATCTTCTCAATATTCCCGATGAGAAAGACGTGGTGATAGCCGTTGCGCTGGGGTATCCGGACTGGGAAAATCCCTTGAACGCTTTGAAGACGCCCCGGGAGACCCTGGACTCGTTTGTGCGCTGGATCGATTGAAATCTCTCTTGATCCGGCACGGTGTCAGTTCATTCCGGTCAAAGGCGGTATTTGGCATTTTTCGGCAGCGGCGGATTGCCGGTTGAGAGGCAATCGGATCAATGTACTTGTTTTCTGTCTCGGAACGATGTCCGTTCCTTCAATTTCAGTTGCCCTTTTTAAGGAGGAATTCACATGACGATCAAAGTTGGCATTAATGGTTTCGGCCGAATCGGCCGGCTGGTTTTCCGCGCCGCCTGTGCGCGGCCGGACATTGAAGTTGTGGGGATCAACGATCTGCTCGATGCGGATTACATGTCCTATATGCTCCGGTATGACTCGGTACACGGCCGGTTCAAGGGAGCCGTGGATGTAAAGGACGGCAAGCTGGTGGTCAATGGCAAGGCGATTCGCATCACGGCTGAAAAAGACCCCGCAAATTTGAAATGGAATGACGTCGGGGCCGACTATGTCGTAGAATCGACGGGACTTTTCCTCGACAAGGAGAAGGCGGGCGGACATCTTGCCGCCGGGGCGAAAAAGGTCGTCCTTTCCGCGCCATCCAAGGATGACACGCCGATGTTCGTCATGGGAGTCAACCACAAGAGCTATAACGGCGAGCCGATCGTCTCCAACGCCTCGTGCACCACCAACTGTCTGGCCCCCCTCGCCAAGGTCGTTCACGACAACTGGGGAATCCTGGAAGGGCTCATGACCACGGTGCA
>MVRU01000060.1 GCA_002067745.1 Syntrophus sp. PtaU1.Bin005 | reverse complement strand
TTTCAGACCAAGGTAAAGTGCGATAGCCTGCCCATCGGTCTTTTCAGGAAAAAAACGGTCCGTCCTTTCCCGCTTTTTCCTCCCGAGATTGAATCTTTCAATCACCCTCGGAACGAAAAACTCACCTTGTTCAGCATCACGGCTGTCGACGTACTCGATTCTTCCCAACTGATCGAGCCAGCTCGCGAATCCGACCGACCTGAAAGTCGGAATCAGGGTTGTGCCTTCGACGACATTGGGCTCCCCGTTGAGCCATTCTCCAACAGCCTCGGCGTTGCTAATGACCGCTGAGATCAGCACCTTCTGAGTTCCTTCGGGAATCATGGAGCGCAGCGACGTCAGGAGCAGCTCGTATGTTATGCCTCGGGTGCCGCTGTCGAACTGGTGGCCTTCATCAAAAACCAGCAGGCCAATGTGGGCAGCCAGTTCCGGAGCGTGCCGAAGGACGTAGAGCAGCTTCTCGGGGGTTACGACCAGAATTTGTTGGTGCCCCAGGAGTTCGGCAATCTCGAAGTCGGTCTGTAGGGCATCGGACAATTCATCCACCTTGTTGGGTTCGTTGTGGAATGCCTCGACAAGGCTGTTCTTGATCTCATGGCACAGCGCCCTGAACGGGGCGATGATGATGGCCAGTGACACGCGCTCGGCCAGAAACGCGCTTCGAAGAATCAGTTCAGTTGCCTTCGTTTTGCCAGCGCTGGTGGGCATTTGAACGATGGAAGACTCGCCTTTAAGAACATCCGCCTTGCCCAAAAGGTGTTGGGCAGGCCACAGTTCCTTGATGAACGAATCCTTTTGCAGCGCGTGGAGCCATTTGTCGCGGGGCAGCCCGGAATATGACGGCAAAGCCTTCCAGGCAGAATTTTCGAGCTTTTTCCTCAGAACCGCCGCGATCACATCGCCAAACAGAAGCTGCCTGGGTGTACCGAATTCATAGACGGCGTCCCTCAGCTTCGTGGCGAGATCGAGAAGATTTTCTTCGCCATTTCCATCCTCGAAAAACTGGAGAATCCATTTTGAAATCCCGTCGATGAATCCACCGAATGGTCCCTCCGTTTCATCAAAATAGGTTCGCAGATCAGCCTGCAACAACCAGAGCAACAGGTCTTCCAAAGCATCGCCATCCAGATCCGGGCAGTCACCATCGATGCGCTTCGCCAATACCGAAGCGCTCCCAGGCAGATCGCACAGGTAATAGGAGGCGGAGCCCAGAAGCACGAGGTAGGGATCAAGTGTCTCGTTCAGCTTTGACTGGAGGTAGGAGTCGAAAAAGCGGGCGGAAAATAGCAGATTGGTTTTCAGCTCTGCGAGCGAATCGGGATCTGGCTCCTCCCGGTTGATGGCGGCGGCGAGGTCACCAAGCAGGCCAATCGAGAGGGTGAAGAGCTTGGCCGGATCTTGAGTGATTTTGATGTGGTGCTCTTCCGGAACACCGTACTCGAGCATCTTGGCCTTTGACCGAGTGACGCCAAGCAGGAGTTGGGATTTCTGTTCAGGCCTCATCCGCAGCCCTCCTGTAGAGCTCGTGGACGAGTGCCATCATCTGATCCCCTTTGATAACCACTAACGCAAGGTCACCTGAATGCGGATGAGAGGATGCATCGGTCGAGGATGTCAGGTGGCCGTCAAAAAGCGGATTCTCAAAGAGCGCGACTGCTCCATAAACTTCCTTGTATGGGTGATCTACTTCGTTCTGGAAACGCTCAATTTTTTCGGCATCATCGAGCTCATTCCGACCATGCAGCCTTTGCTTGATCGCATTTAAAGACTCCGCCTTTCGTGCTATGTCTTTTGCTGAGCCATCTACAGCATCTTGAAGTCTCGCCTTGGCTTTCTTTCCTGAGAATTGCGCCTTCGCTTCAAAGATCGCCAGCTTATCCTTCGAAGAGGCTTTGCCATCCTTGACGATATGAAAGCCGATGATGTCACTGCCTTTTGTCGACTCGTTCCGAATGGTTTTGTCACCATAGCGAGTACGTGGAACCCAATAGCCAAGCAGGTATTCAAGAAAATCGGCAACCAGCACTTCTCCAAAGTCGCCAGCGCGGATACTTGGTCCCGGTGCATCTTTTGGGGCCGGGAACTTTATGGTGTTGAGATACTCTCCGCGAGAGCACTTGTACCCTCTGCGCCAATAATCGATTTCGCTATCAAAGCAATAGTGATTCCGGAAGTGTTTCGCCCAGGCGGAGAGCACTGCCTCGTCGTTCTCATGACGGAACTCCCAGACCTCGACCTCCTTGCCGTCGGCAGTCTTCAGTCGTTCGCCGGTGTCGACGAGCCATTTAGTGTGTTCCGAAGTCCAGGGCATTTAACTGTTGTCCATCCTTGATTAGCCGCCAGCACCAAGCTTGTGCTTCACATCAACATCAAAGTTCTCGGCATTTATCTTTGATGTGAGACGGTCGTTATTCAAAACTCGAAGGACAGTTTCAATGTCGTCTTCGGTGACAAGTAGTTTTCCATCAGGTGAGTATTGGATTCCCCAGCCATCTTCTTCGCTTACCTTTCTCAGGTTGGCCAAAAAGTTGGGGTCTTTGTAGTAGCCCGCTTTTTTGACTTGGGACAGCCTTCTCAGGTGACGAAGATTATTCCCAACCAGATCGGAGACCGCAGCCGCATTTTCAAATAGCCCAAGTGAAGAGAACTCTTTGACGATTTCGTCACGGTTCCGCTCCATGCCTTCTCGAAAATTCAATGCGGTTTCGAAGTTCTTCTTGTCGGCGATAAAAATAATGCCGTCATAAGTGAAGAAGTCGACCTTGCCGTCAATACGGAAAATCTCCTGCTCACCAAGGTCTACCAGCATATTATTCTGAAACACCATATTGATTAGCTGCATCACCTTTTTGGTGGTCCACCCCTCCGAAACACGGCGAGCAGAAAATAGAGGAGGCTGATCCTTGATGTCCAGGCGAGCGATATAAAGCCACGAACCCAGCAGTGCTTCGTACTGGTCTACTGTCGGAGGGTCTTCATCATCTTGGAGAGTTTGAAGAATGGCTTGTAAATCCGTATCGGCGGTCGGCAAGCCAAGCAGGTTGTCATCCAAGTCGGCCGTGTTGAAATCGTACTCAATCGCCACGTTGGACTTCTTGATTTTTCCTGAGGTTATGCCTCTCAGCTTTTTTCTAAGTGGCTCGTCAACATTGACGTGAAAAATGTCATATTTCGCGCTGCGCTGGATAAGCTTGCGCTTGACGACAAAGAAAGAAACCGAGGCACTGTCCCAGTCAATTGTTTTGATCGTATCGAGTGTGTTTTTTAGCTCGTCCATGTTCACACCTCTGGGTTGCGCTCGGTTACGACATATAGCTGCTCAGATATCTCAACGATTCGACAGCGTTCGTTTTTTCGAAGGCGGGGTCCCTTTACCAGAAAGAAATCCTCGCACTCATTGCCATTCCGTTCGTAATGAACGTCGTAGATGTTGTACCCCATGACGGCCAGAACAGGATTGATGAAAATATTGTGGGTTTTCATGGTGAGCCAGTACATGATGAACATGAAAAATCCGAAACTGAGCAATAGTTTCAGATTGCCAAGATCCATAACAAAAAAGGAAATCATGTACGGAATGCTGTAATTGATAAGTTCCCCGGAGCGGTTGGAGACCGATTTTACTATTATCGGGGGCGAAGAACCCTTGAGATAACGAACTGCCATCCAAAGGAGAACACAGGATAGAACGGATAGTCCAAGGATGGGCCAAACTATCCCTGGGTGCATCACCTCTTTCTTAGCGAAATCGAAGTCCTGTATCAGGAAAATTATTGAGAGCGGCGAGTAAGCACTCAGGAAAATCAATAGGGAAGAAACGAACCTAAGCCTCATGAATGCCCCCCCTTGCCTCAAAGGTGTTGGCGTGCAGCGCCGTTCCGGCCTGCTGCAAAACCTGAATGGCGGCCGTTTTAACGTCCATGGCTCGCCCCCGTAGCAGATTGTCCAGCTTGTTGTTGATAGGTCACGCCGAAGATGGTGTCACCCAGCCATTTCTTGAACGACGGGTTGTCGCTGAACTGCTTGAACAGCTCGGTGTGGTCGGACAAGAGGTCGATCATGACGCGTTGCAGCGCAGCGTCGTGTTCGATCCGGGCGGTTTTCTTGTCGTTATTCTTCATGGCGTTCTGGTAGGCCGCGTCCGCCGCGACCTTGGCCGGGATCTCCTCGGCAATGACCTTGCGGATCTTATCGCCGTCCTTCCAGTCGATGTTGCCGAACTGGTCGTTGAACGCCTTGATGATGTTGCTCAGTTGGTCAAGCTCCGGCTCCGGTTTGCGGCCACCGCCGCTGGTCGGCACCGGTCCGATTTCGGCATCCTGATCCGGAAGGCCGATTTTCAGGCTGGTCTTCACCTCGACACGGTAGCTGTCCATGTCGATGGCCTCCAGGATGCCCCGGGAGAGGTCCTCTTCCTTGGGCGCGGGAAGCTTCGGAATCAGGAAATTCAGGAAGATCGATAGCTTCTCCCAGTCGGCATTCGAGTACGCCAGAATCGAGGACAGAAAGCCGTAGGTGCGGACGAAGGCCTTGGCCTTGCCTTTGAAGTCCACCTGGCCGTCCTCATCAAGATCGGCGTTGTAGGTGGCCACGCAGGCGTCCAGGATCGGGTCAAGCTTGTCACGGTCTGCGCCATTCAGATAGAGCCCCACCAGATCGTCGATTTGCGCCTGCGAATAGACCTGGTAGCCGTCCAGATCCGATTTCAGGTCGTGCAGCTTGTTGGGGTCGGTCTCGTCACTGAGGATGGTGGTGCGGTAATAGGGCTCGAACGACTTCTGGATGGTTTCCGAATCGTTGTAGAAATCGAGCACAAAGGTGTCGTGCTTTTGCGGGTGGGCGCGATTGAGCCGCGAGAGGGTCTGCACCGCCTTGATGCTGGAAAGCGCCTTGTCCACGTACATGGTGTGCAGCAGCGGTTCGTCGTAGCCGGTCTGGAACTTGTCGGCGACGATCAGGAAGCGGTACGGGTCCTGTTGTACCTTGTCCGGGATCTGGCTGCTGGGGAAGCCGTTCAGCGTCGCTTCGGTGACCTTCTTGCCGCCATACTCGTGCTCCCCGGAAAAGGCCACGATGGGCGCGTAAGGGCTTTTACGCTCCTTGAGGTAGTCCTTGAAGGCGTGGAAATACTGAATGGCCCGCACGATGCCGTTGGTGATGACCATGGCCCGGGCATGGCCGCCGATCTTGCGGTGGCCGATCACCTGGGCGTGGAAGTGGTCCACCATGATCTCCGCCTTCTCGCGGATGGCGTGCTCATGGGACTCCACATAGCGGCGCAGCTTTTTCTGGGCCTTGTTGGCGTCGAAGAGCGGATCGTCCTCCACTGTCTTGGCCAGGCGGTAATAACTCTCCACCGGGGTGTAGTTCTTCAGCACATCGAGGATGAAGCCCTCCTGGATGGCCTGTTTCATGGTGTAACTGTGGAATGGGTGGTGCTTCACGGTGCCGTCGGGCTGCGGGTCCGGCTCGCCGAAGATCTCCAGAGTCTTGTTCTTGGGAGTCGCGGTGAAGGCAAAGTAGCTGGCGTTGGTCACCATCTTCCGGCCTTCCATGATCTTGTTGATCTTGTCCTCGGCATCCAGTTCATCCCATTCCGCCTTGTATTCACCCGGCTTTTCCGCAACGGCCATGTTCATGGCGGCAGTGGTCTTGCCACCCTGACTAGAATGGGCCTCGTCGATGATGATGGCGAATTTGCTCTTGCGGTGTTCGTCGCCGATCTCATCGAGAATGAACGGGAACTTCTGCACCGTGGTGATGATGATTTTCTTACCGGCCTTGAGGAAGCGGCGCAGGTCGCCGGAATGCTCGGCATGGCCGACGGTGGCGGAAACCTGGGCGAACTGCTTGATGGTGTCGCGGATCTGTTTGTCGAGCACCCGTCGGTCGGTGACCACGATGACCGAATCGAACAACGCCTTGCTCTCGTGTTCCAGCCCCACGAGCTGGTGCGCCAGCCAGGCGATGGAGTTGCTCTTGCCGCTGCCCGCCGAGTGCTGGATCAGGTAGCGCCTACCGATGCCGCTCTCAGCGGCATTGGCCAGCAGCATGCGCACCACCTTCAACTGGTGGTAGCGAGGGAAGATCTGCTTGTACCTCTTTTTGCCGGTCTTCTCGTCTTTTTCCTCCACCACCTGGGCGTAGTTTTCCAGGATATCGGTCAACCCCTTCTTGGAGAGGGTCTCCTTCCACAGGTAATCGGTGGCGAGCCCGGCCGGGTTGGGCGGATTGCCAGCCCCATCGTTGTAGCCTTTGTCGAAGGGCAGAAACCACGAGCCCTTGCCCTTGAGGTGGGTGCAGAAACGCACCTCGTGATCGTCCACGGCAAAATGAACGACGCAACGGCCGAACTGAAACAGCAGCTCCTTCGGGTCGCGGTCACGCTGGTACTGCTGCACGGCATCGAGCACCGTCTGCTTGGTGAGCTTATTTTTGAGTTCAAAGGTGGCGATGGGCAGGCCGTTGATGAACACGGCCATGTCGAGGGAGAGCGCAGTCTCGTTGCGGCTGTAGCGGAGCTGGCGGGTGACGCTGAAGATGTTGGCCGCGAACTGTTCCGCCGCCTTCACGTTGCCCGGCGTCGGCGTGCCGTAGAAAAGGTCCACATGGGCCGGGCCGTGCTTGATGCCGCCGCGCAGCACGTCTACCACGCCGCGCTTGGCGATCTCGCCCTGCAGGCGGTGCAGAAACTGGGTGCGCTTGGGGCCTTCCTCGTCGATGCCGAGAGCCTCATAGGTGTCGGGCTGGGTAGCGGCGAGGAATTGCAACAGCTTGGCCAGGTCGACGGCGTGTTCCCGGTCATAGTCCTGCGGGTCGCCCTGAACGTATCCGGCCTCCTCCACGAGGGAGGCGACGATGATGGATTCCAGGCCCTTTTCGCTGGTGTCGGTCGGTTTCATAGATCCTCCAGCAAATGGGCGATGTCCTTCGGCGACGGCAGTTGGCCTTTCAGCGCCTTGGGCAGGGTCTTGGTGATTTCATAAGTGGCCACGCCGATGGGCTTGCGGGCGTCGTGCAGGGCGTATTCCACAATCGTGCGGCTCTTCTCCTTGCACAGGATGATGCCGATAGAGGGGTTCTCATCCTCCTGGCGGACCTGCCGGTCCAGAGCCGCCAGATAAAACTGCATCTTGCCGACGAACTCCGGCAGGAATTCGCCGACTTTCAATTCAATGGCGACAAGGCAGCGCAGGCGGCGGTGAAACAGCAAGAGGTCGATAAAAAACTCTTTACCGTCCACCTCCAGCCGGTATTGGCTGCCCATGAAGGCGAACATGCCGCCCATGGCCCGGAGGAAATCCTCGATCCGGGCGATGAGCGCCCGTTCCAGCTCCCGCTCGCCGTGCTCCTCGCCCAGCTCCAGAAAATCGAAGGTGTACTCATCCTTCACCGCCAGCTTGGCCTGGGCGCGAAGCTCGGGCGTCAGCGCCTGGTCGAAATTGGTCTGGCCGAGCAGGGATTTTTCGTAGCTCTGGTTGTCGATCTGATGGATGAGCACGTTCTTGGACCAGCCGAACTTGCGGGTCATGCGCAGATAGAATTCCCGCTCCAGCGGGTCCTTGCAGCGCTCCAGGATGGCCAGGTTGTGGCTCCAGCCGATTTCTCGCACCAGTGGTGCGAGTTTTTCGAGTCCGGTGTACGCCTCGAAAAAAGCCTTCATCCGCCAGAGGTTGGAAGCCGAAAAGCCGCCCACGCCGGGAAACTCCGTCCGCAGATCGGTGGCGAGCTGTTCCACCACCGCCTTGCCCCAGCCTTCAACATCCTGCCGCTCCACGATCATCCGGCCGATATCCCAGTACAGGCCGACCAGCTCCTTGTTGACCGCCTTGAGGGCTTCATACTGGGCGGAGCGGATGCGCTCCTTGATCTCGGTCAGCAGGCCCGGGTAGTCCTGCGGTTTGCCGAGGCTGTTTTTTGGGGTTTTGTCAGTCGGTTTCATCCATCTCCCCCTCGTCATCCATCACGTCATCGGACTCACCGGTGTCCTCTTCCAGCGATAGCAGCTCTTCCTCGGCAACATCCGGCACCTCGATGCCGCGCACATCCACCTGACCGGTGACCACATCGGAAATCAGTCGGGTGCGGTATTCGCGCATCAATTCGATCTCACGTTGAGCGCGGGAAATGGCCTGGCTGATCTCGGCGCACTTTTCATTGATGTGCGCAATAATCGCCCGCTGTTCCTCCAGCGGCGGGAGCGGGAAGAACGCCCCCTTAATTGCGCCTTGCGCCAAGCCAAAGCGGGTCACGCCGGTAGCGGCAATCCGGAACTGGTCGGCCACTGGGTCGGAAGAGAACGCTCTGAACAGAAACTCGCCTTCGATTTCACCTGAGAACGGTCTGATCAAGGCCAAGTGATAGGCGCAAACGACGCCCGGAAGTGCCTCGGGCACGAAAGTGGGAATGGCGATGTCGTCCCAACTTTCGGAGTCCTTGGTGATGATTACGTCGCCCGCTTTCAGCTCAAAAGCGCGAATCTCTTCCGGCGTGGCCGTGGCCTTCATGAAATCGATAGCGGCGGTGATGCGGTCGTTCTTGTAAACGTCCACGTAGTTGCAGAGCAAGACCGGGACTTCGTCCTCGTTCGTGTTCTTGTCGACGCCACTGGCCCTGACCGCCGCCAGCGTGCGGAGCCGTCTGGCCTCCCAATGTTCCGGAATATCCCCGATCCATTCCACGCCGCTGGGCTTGAGTTTGACGTTGAGATCGAGGCCCCGGGTCACGGCCTGGTTGATGACGTTCTGCTTCTGCTCCTTGAGCAGTTCGATGAACCGCCGCTTGTTGCGGATGAATTTGTTGATCTGCGCTGTTTTCCAATTAAGGAAAAGGACTATTGAGTCTTGTTCGTCGGTGGGCGGAACAGGAACAGGTATTTGCCCCAACTGGTCAAAATAAAGCCTGAGACGCATATCCATGATGCCCCTCGACCTGATCTTGAATTGCTGGAGATATTTCGGTGTTCGGAAGAGATAGTGGTAATAGTCGGTGTTACATTGCCGGATCGGCCGCAAAATATCATAAGCCGGGCTTGTCACCCCTTCATAGTGAGAAACACCAACAGCCCCCATCCAAGCGAGCAGTTTGTTCGATATTATGTCGCCCTTTTTTACAATCCAGTACCCATCAGTAGTGGATGCTTTATTGCCTCGCTGCTCAAGTTCCTTTCGTGGTTTCACACCAATATGGGTGTAAATCGAAAGTAACTCCATCTGGTTGTTTTCTGGAGCCTTTTCAATTCTTAGACGAAAAACTTGCTTGGTTCGCAATATGTCCCATGAATCTGGCAAGCGTTTAAGCCAGTTTAGTTCAGTTTGCCGATAGTTTGAGAATGGCCCGAGCATCACTCAGCCTCCCCGACAATCTGTTCCAGCAATCCCTCGGTTTCCTGCTCCAGGGCGTAGATGTCGGCTTTGATCTCATCCAAGGTGCGCATGGGCGCGGGCCGGTAGAAATGGCGGGTAAAGGAGATCTCGTAACCAACCTGTGTCTTGCCCGGGTCGATCCAGGCATCCGAGGTGTAGGGCAGCACCTCGCGACAGAAGAACGTCTCGATGCCGCCGTCTTCCAGCAGTGGTACCTGCTCGCTGTCGCGCAGGGCGGTATCCGGCTCGTATTCAACCACGCAGGTCTTGCCGCCCACCTCGGCTTCGAACAGGCCGTGGATGGGATCGGGCGTGGCCTTGCCCGGCTTGTGAACTTTTTTCAGCACCGGCGCTGCGTCCTCGCTGGTGTCGCAGAGGTCGCTCTGCAGCAGCTTCTTGCGCTTGGCGGTGAGCTTGACACCGTGCTTGTCGGCATCGGTGTCGCAGGTGTCCATGAAGCCGTTGAAATCCAGGTGCGGACCGGCTCCAAGCGTCTCGGCCACGCGGCGGGCCAGGTTAGCCAGCGGCTCTTCCTTGGCCTTGGCGCACGCCCGCTCGAACCGTTCCAGCCGTGCCGGGCTCAGATCAACGGCAAGACGCAGCGGACGATCCACCGTCACCTTCCAATAGCCAAAGGCCTCGTTGGGGAAGATCTTGGATTTCCCGGTTTCGACCGGATTCACCACCAGGTCGCAGATAGTGCGGATATGTTCTTCGGAGAACTCGCAATTCTTCTTGCCGAGGTTGCGGCGCAGCGGCACGTACCATTCGGTGGCGTCGATGAGCTGGACCTTGCCTCGGCGCGTATCAGACTTGCGGTTGGTCAGCACCCAGATGTAGGTGGCGATGCCGGTGTTGTAGAACATGTTCTCCGGCAGGGCGATGATGGCCTCCAGCCAGTCGTTCTCGATGATCCAGCGGCGGATGTTGCTCTCGCCCTGACCGGCGTCGCCGGTGAAGAGTGACGAGCCGTTGTGGACCTCGGCGATGCGGCTGCCGAGGCGGGTGGTGTGCTTCATCTTGGAGAGCTTGTTGACCAGGAACATGAGCTGCCCGTCCGAGGAGCGGGTGATCATCTTGTATTCCGGGTCGCCAGCGTGCTGGGTGACAAAGCGCGGGTCCTTGATGTCCCCCTTGCCGCCCAGACGCTCCAGGTCGGTCTTCCAGCTCTTGCCGTAAGGCGGATTGGAGAGCATGAAGTCGAACTCCTGCGACGGGAAGGCATCGCTGGAGAGCGTGGAACCGTACTTCATGTTCTCGGCCTCGGCCCCTTCACCTTTCAGCAGCAGGTCGGCCTTGGAGATGGCATAGGTTTCCGGCTGCACTTCCTGGCCGAACAGATGAATGGAGACATCCTTGCCGTGGCTTTCGGCCAGCTCGGCCAAGCGCTCTTCAGCCACTGTCAGCATGCCGCCGGTGCCGCAGGCTCCGTCATAGACGAGGTAGGTGCCCGATTCAATATCGTCGGCCACCGGCAGGAAGATCAGGTCGGCCATGAGCTTGACCACGTCACGGGGCGTGAAGTGCTCTCCGGCCTCTTCGTTGTTCTCCTCGTTGAAGCGACGGATCAGCTCCTCGAAAATGGTGCCCATCGAATGGTTGTCGAGCGCCGGGAGCAGTTCGTTGCCGTCCACATCCTGAACAGGCTTGGGGCTGAGATTGACGCGGCCGTCGAGAAACTTTTCAATCAGGTGGCCGAGGATGTCGGCCTCGATCAACGTGGGGATCTGGTTGCGGAACTTGAACTTGTCGAGGATCTCCTGGACGTTGGGCGAAAAGCCATCCAGGTAGGCCTCGAAATCGGCTTTGAGCTGCTGTTGCTTGGCGCGGTTCTTCAGGTCGCGCAGGGTAAAGGGCGAGACGTTGTAAAATGCTTCACCGGCAGTCTGGCAGAGCGCGGCATGTTGGTTGGCGATACCGGCCCCGTCAAGCTGCTTCTTCATGCCGAGGACTTTTTCCTTGCTCGGTTCCAAAAGCGCGTCGAGGCGGCGGATAACCGTCATCGGCAGGATCACGTCACGGTACTTGCCGCGCACATAGACATCGCGCAACACGTCGTCGGCGATACCCCAGATAAAATTCACGATGCTGTTGTGGATCACATGGTTCATAGCCCGTCGTTACTCCTTGCGCTTCTTGTCGGTTTCCGCAGGCTCGGCCGCGCCGCCAGCCTTGACCCACTCGTCCACTTCGTCCTTCTTGAACTTCCAAAGACGACCCATGCGGTGGGCGGGCATACCATGCTTGTCGATCCACTTGTAAACGGTGTCGTTGCTGACCCCGAGGTACTTGCAAATCTCGGTTATTGATAACCAGCGGTCTTCCATCTCGTTCATTCTCTTGCTCCACGGGCGTTTTGGTTGTTTGCCACGTCCGCCAGAGGCGAAACGGGAGAGACTGGACGCACCTCTCCCAGGTTAAAAAGCTCCATCAATATACAAAGGCACTATGTGCTATGTCAAACGATCTTTACCGATTTGAGCCGATTTTTTTCTATCACGCTCGATGCCAGACGCCGGTGTCAAGCCGGGTGCCGTTTTCAACATGGGGCATCCAGTAGGTCCAGGCTGGAATCGAGGTGCGCCCGCACAGCACCGCCACCATCACCCGCTGGTACATGCTGCGCCCCCCGGGCCGGAAGCCTTCCAGCCGGTCGATGGGCGGCAGGTCGCGTCGCGGCTCGGTGAAGGTCACCAGCTCTCCATGGATCAGATCCCAGTCGCCGGTTGGGCGGCCGAAGCGTGGTATGCCGATCTCTTGCTGCCTGCGGGCGTCGGCCAGTGGATCGGCGGTGCCCCGGGCAAGGACCAGACATTCCGGCACTTCGAGGGCCGGGAATCCGGCATGGAGATGGAAGAGCCTGCCCCAGACCACGGCCGGTTCGATGCTGCGGGCCTGGGCGCAGAAGCGTTGATGGTTCCAGTAGCCCCGTTTCAGGGTGCCGTAGACGAAGAGCCGGAGGATGGTCTCGGGACTGTCTTCCGGGTTTGTGTTCAGCTTCGCGGTGTCTCCAATGTTCATGCATTCACTCCTTCGGGCAGTGTCCCTTTGCGCTCCTGGGGGATGAAGCGGAATTCGCTGTTGTCGATGGCCCGCACATGCTCGTGGCGGATGGTGAGCATGGTCATGGGCGGCACCTCCAGCTCGCGCCAGCCCTTCTCTTTGTCCACGGCAAAGTCGATGAAGACGGCCTCCGAGGCGTAGAGCACCACCCGGTGCTGGCGGTGGATGCGCAGGCAGAGCGGCTTGTTGCCCTTGAGCACGGTGATGGTGCCGGGGTCGAGGCGTGAGGCCAGCACGGCGCTCATCTGACCGCGACAGAGGGCAAGCGCCTTCTTCAGGCCCTCCTGGTCGATGGGTCCTTCGGGCGCGAAGCGGTCGGCCAGGCGGAAGATCAGCTCGCTGTCCACCTCGGCGTAGCGCGGCAGTCCGAGACGGCGGAACAGATAATCGGCGTTGTAGATGGTGCCGGTGTGGGTGCCGATGACGATCCCGGCCCGGATGGGATGGTTGTTGCGGTTGTTGAACTCGTTGCCCCGGGTGCGCCAGCGGGTGTGGCCCATGAGGATGGTGGTCTCGTTGTCGACCTGCCCGAGCAGCTCCTGGAACGGCTTCTCGTACACCAGCTCGTGCGCCCGCATCGGCCGTTTGAAGATGCGGTGGCTGCCGTCGGTCTTGAGCCAGGCGAGACCGGAGGCGTGCGGGCCGCGCTCCTCGCTGTGCAGCAGCATGCGGATGAAGACCTCGCGCAGGTAATCCCGCTCGTCGGGCTGCCTGCGCTTGCGGCCGAAGATGATGCCTACTTGTCCGCACATGGAGCCGTGTCCTCCTTGCCGCCGAAGTTCTTGCCGAGCGGTCTCGTTCCTTCGAGGACGAAGGTCGCGTATTCGCGCCGGTGGTCCGCCAGCCACTCGGCCACCTCCGGATAACCCATCTCAGCGGTCAGGCGGGTCACCTCGGGGTGGTCGAGCATGTTGGTGCGCCCGGAGAGCCGCACCGTCTCCAGGGCTTCGAGGAAGCGCTCCGGCCAGGGATCGCTGGCCTTGTCGTCAGGCAGGAACTCGATCAGGCCATGCCGGGCCAGGCGGGTGAGAAACTCGGCGGCCGCAGCTGCGGCGTCTTCCGGCAGAGGCTGGGTCGGCCCGCCTTCGATCCCCGAGAGCACCTCGGTCATGTAGTCCCGGGGCGCTCGGCTGGCGGTGAACGGTGTCTGGCCGCGCATCAGCTCGACAACTTCGAGGCAGTCGGCGGCTTGCAGAGTGTCCCCGCTGCCGGGGATCGGTTCGCCGTCCAGCGTGGTGGAGCGGATCAGAATCTTCATTGGGCACCTCCTTAAACAGTGAGGCCGGGAACTTGCCCGGCCTCGTTGGTGAGAGTGGTGGTTTCGTCCGGAAGGACGTCCTCCGGTTTGGGCCGTCCGTTCTTGAAGGCGGCGTCGCCGGGCATGTTGGCCATCAGATGCTT
>MVRU01000059.1 GCA_002067745.1 Syntrophus sp. PtaU1.Bin005 | reverse complement strand
TGGAGTACTAAGCATATATTTACGGAAAAAACAATTCACGATTGCATTACCCGTCACAAATGACTTCTCTTCCATCAGGAAGGACCGGCACAACGATCCTTCGGTCCTTCCCTGTCGCTTGTCCTATAACGTCGGGCGGATTTCAGGGGCGCCTTTACAAACCGAGCCAGAAAGCGATCCGGTAGGCGGCCATGCCCCCCAGATAGGAGATGGCCAGGGTCAGAATCAGGGACAGCACAAACCACTTCCGATCCCTCATCTCCTGCTTCATCACCGCCACGGTCGCAGCACAGGGGACAAAGAGCATCAGAACAACCAGGAAGGAGAGCCCCGATGCAGCACTGATCACCGACGGCAGCAGGCGGACAAGTCCTTCGTCCCCCACTCCGTACAGGACTCCCAGCGTGGCGACGGCGTTTTCTTTTGCCACGATGCTGGTCAGCAGGGCCGTCACCATTTTCCAGTCCAGGCCAAGGGGAACCCCCAAAGGCTCCAGAAGCATTCCTCCCCGCGCCAAGAAGCTGTCTTCCAGCCGACCCTCGGGAAGGTAGGACAGCAGCCAGATCACGACAGAGACGAGGACAATCACCGTTCCCGCCTTTTTCACAAAGGCGAGGGAACGGCTCCAGACCACCATGCCGATGGTTCGGGGATTGGGCTTATGGTAGAGGGGAAGTTCCATGATGAAAGGGGTCTGCTCGTCCTTGAGAAAAAGCGCTGAAGCGGCCATTCCGACGACGCCCAGGACGAGGATGTTCAAGGTCAGCAGGGACCAGGAAACGAGGGTTGCCTTATGGCCGAAAAGCGCGGCCGTCATGAAGGTCAGAACGGCCAGGCGCGCCGTGCAGGGAACAAAGGGAATCAGCAGAAGCGTGAGAAGCCGGGCTTTCCTGGATTCCAGAATCCTGGCCCCCATGATTGCCGGTACATTGCAGCCGAAACCCAGGCACAGGGGCATGAAGCTCTTGCCGTGAAGCCCGATGAGATGCATGAAGCGGTCCATCACGAAGGCTGCCCGCGCCATGTAGCCGACGTCTTCAAGCAATGCCAGGACCGCAAAGAAGATGACCAGGATGGGGAGGAAGGTCAGGACCGATCCTGCTCCCCCGATCACCCCGTCAAGAACGAGTCCCTTCAGCCACAGCGGAGCAGAGACAAAAAGAGGCTCCAGGGAACGGCCCAGCAGGATGACCGCCTCCTCCAGAAGCTTCTGCAGGGGGAATCCGACGGTGTAGGTCAGAAGAAAGATGAGTCCGAAGACGCCAAGAAGAATCGGTATTCCCCAGATTGGACGGGTCAGGACATGATCGATCCGGTCGGTGAGCAGCACTTCTTCCATTCGTTTCCGGGAGACCGCCTGGTCCGTGATCGTCTTGATCCAGCTGTAGCGGCCGTTGACCACGGCGCGCAGGGCGTCTTCGTGTTCGATGAGGAGGGCGTTGATCCGCTCCCGGACAAAGGCCGGCACGCGGTCTTCCACTCTCCTGGAAATTTCTCCGTCTCCCTCCATCAGCTTGATGGAAACCCATTCCGGGGGGTAGGCGTCCGGGGTGGCATGTTCGCGGATCAGGTTCAGCAGCTCATGGTAGACGTCCTCGTGATCCGATGACACTCCGGGAAGAACGGGCTGATAGGACTCATTGCCGTCGGCCGTTGCAAGGATCTGGGCGACCAGGTCGTTGATCCCGGTATTTTTTGTGGCAATCATGGGAACGACGGGAATGCCCAGGGATTTGCGGAGCTTTGCCATGTTGATGCTGATTCCCGAGGATTCGGCCACGTCGATCATGTTCACCGCAGCGACCACGGGAGGTCCCAGGAGAAGCAGTTCCGAGAGAAGATAGAGACTTCGTTCCAGGGATGAGGCGTTGATCAGCAGGGCGATGACATCGGGGCGGTTTTGAAGGATGAAATCCCGGGCAACGCGCTCTTCCTCTGAAAAGGCCGTAAGGCTGTATGTGCCGGGGAGATCGACGATGTGCATCTCCGTATTGTCGGCGATGTAGACGCCTTCCTTCTTCTCCACCGTTTTGCCGGGCCAGTTGCCCACATGCTGGGAAAGGCCGGTCAGGATATTGAAGATCGTCGATTTCCCGACGTTGGGTTGACCGGCGAGGGCCACCAGGATGCGGCGCTGTTCCGAGGCGGGTGGGGGTTCTTCCCTGCTGGTGACGCTTCGGACCACGCCGATATGGCCGACCTCGAACCATCCCAGGGCGATGCGGGCGTCGGACGCCTCGACAATGAACCGGCCGCCGGCGCTCTGCAGGACCCGGATTCGGGCATTCTGGCTGATTCCCATGCTGGCCAGCCGACTGATCAGTCTTCTTCCCCCCCTGACGGAGCGGACAATCCCTTCTTCCCCCTCCTTCAGGAGGGACAGAGGAATCAACTCTTCATCCACACGACGTCTCCTTGAGTAATCTGCAAATATTCAGCGCTGAAGATCAGCGTGTCTTCCATGTTTCTGTCATCTTGCTACCATCTTTGATCTGGAATTGGAATCACAGATTCAGGAAGGAGCCATTTTTGCGCAGCCAGAGTTTCCGATCCCGGTAATCGGGAATCACCAGGGCGACCCGCTTCCAGAATGCCGGGGAATGATTCTTTTCCGCGAGATGCTGAAGCTCATGGACAATGACATAATCGATAACGGAGCAGGGCGCCATGATCAGCCGCCAGTTGAAGGCCAGCCGGTCCGCCGCTGAGCAGGACCCCCAGAAGCTCCTTGCCGCTGTAATTCGAAAACTCCGGGGAAAGAGCTCCAGGCGCCGGCTGAATTCCTCCAGTCGCTCCCCGATGTGTCTCCGGGCCTGCTCTCCGTACCAGGCGGTAAAAATCTCCCGGCCCCTTGCCGGATCGCTCCGTCCGAGAACGAAATGCCTGGAATCGAAGAAAAGCCGGCCTTCCAAAGCGGAATCTGCCGGTTCGATCCGAAGGGGATAGGCCGTTCCCATAAAGAGGAAGGTTTCCCCTTCCCGAAAGGCCCGAGGGCTCCTTTCCTCCGGCAGCCTGTCCCTCTTTCGGAGGCGATCCCTCAGCCAGTCCAGTTTGTTCAAAAAAAACTTCTCGATTTCATCCTGAGGGGTGAACAAGGGGGCCCGGATGACGATCCGGCCATCCCTTGCCACTTGGAGGCAGAGCGTCTTCCGCCTTTTTCCGCTCCTTAAAAGCGTATAGCTCAAGTCCATTGAATCTCCTGTGCGACATCGACTCTCCCCTTACAGCCCACGCTTTCATTCCATGTTTTATCCCGCAGCGCAAGGGGAAATCCTGCGGCGGAGCTGCCTTTGCCCGGCAGGCCGTGAAAGGCGATACAAGGAGTCCGGGGGTGTCGGAATCCGGCTTTGATCCTTGAAGATGGAGGAGCGGGACCGGTGTTTCCGCCAGGGGAAATCCCCCTGTCTGGACAGGCCGTTGTTCAATTATGGTCTGAAGCAGTGCCGCGAAGGAACAATATTGTTCCAATTAAGTATCCGAGCCGAGGGCTGGTAAGTATTTGTTTTGTTATATCAATAAGATAAAATGATTTTTTCCCCTGGCACTCCCTTTGCTCTGTTCCTTTCCAAGGCGTCAAGCTTGCGGAACCGCTTGTCGCCGGCCGATAAAGAAACCGGTTTTCAGATCTGCGGCACTTTGAAACGATTGAAATTCTAGAGGAGGAACTCATCATGAATGCAGGAGATACCGCCTGGGTCCTCATGTCCACGGTACTGGTTTTTGTTATGACGCCCGGCCTGGCCTTTTTCTATGGCGGGCTGGTGCGGCGGAAGAATGTTCTCTCCATTCTTATGCAGTGCTTTATCATCATGTGCGCCATCAGTCTGCAGTGGGTCCTTTATGGATATTCCCTGGCCTTTGGTCCCGATACGGGCTGGGGAATCATCGGCGGTCTGGACTGGGCGGGTCTGAAGGGGGTCGGGGGCGCTCCCAACGGGGATTATGCCGCCACCATTCCCCATCTCGTTTTTATGATCTTCCAGGCGATGTTCGCCATCATCACGCCGGCCTTGATTATCGGCGCCTTTGCGGAACGGGTGAAATTTTCCTCCTTTCTCGTACTGACGATCCTCTGGGCCACCCTGGTCTATGATCCCCTGGCCCACTGGGTCTGGAGTACGGGCGGCTGGATGAGAAGACTGGGCGCCCTTGATTTTGCGGGGGGAATCGTCGTTCATGTGAGTTCCGGCATATCCGCCCTGGTCATGGCGCTGCTGCTTGGAAAGCGGATCGGCTATGCCAGCGAACCCTTCCGGCCTCACAATCTGCCTTTCACGGTCCTGGGCGGCGCGCTGCTCTGGTTCGGCTGGTTCGGGTTCAATGCGGGAAGCGCCCTTGCCGCCAATGAGCTGGCGGCAAATGCCTTCGTAACGACCAATACGGCAACGGCTGCGGCGGGTTTTGCCTGGGCCCTGATCGAATGGAGGATTCACGGCGCGCCCACCGTCCTCGGCACTGTGACGGGTGCGGTGGCGGGCCTGGTGGCCATCACCCCCGCCTGCGGCTTTGTTTCCCCCTTGAGCTCCATCGTCATCGGGGCGGCCGCCAGCGCGATCTGCTACATGGCCATTGCCGTCGTCAAGGCCAAACTGGGTTATGACGATTCCCTCGATGCCTTCGGCGTGCACGGGGTCGGCGGAGCCTGGGGCACGATCGCCACGGGACTCTTGGCGGAGAAGGCGGTCAATTCCGCCGGTGCGGACGGCCTCTTTTTCGGCGGCCTCCATCAATTTCTCGTCCAGCTCGCGCTTGTGGGGGTTACCGTTCTTTACGCCGCTGTCGTCACCTTTGTTCTCTTCAAGGTCATCGACGCCCTGCTGGGCATGAAAGTGGACAAGAAGAGTGAAATCCTGGGGCTCGATCTGAGTCAGCAGTGCGAATCGGCCTACACGGTCGTAGAGTGAGGAGAAAAACCATGAAACTGATTGTGGCCATTATCCAGCCCCACAAGCTGGAGGAAGTGAAAGGTGCCCTGGAAGCCGTGAACGTGAACCTCATGACCGTTTCCAATGTTCTTGGTCAGGGGCGCCAGAAAGGATATACGGAGGTGTACCGGGGAATGCGCGAGGCCGGCGGCCTGCTGCGGAAGGTGAGGCTGGACATCGCCGTCAACGAGGATTTTGTGGAAAAGACCATTCAGGCCATCGTTAAAGGCGCCCACACCGGAGAGACCGGCGACGGGAAGATCTTTGTCCTGGACCTGCAGGAGTGCGTCCGGATCGGCACCGGGGAGCGGGGATCCGCAGCCATCGGTTAAAAAATTCATGGATGCCGCGGATTTTTCATCTCTTGCATCCGATTACATCAGGGGGCCCCGAATCCGCCGGTCTCTGCGGCGATTCGGGGCCATTTTTGTTCTAGAGGGGCGGCTCCACTTTTACATCATACCGTATTTTTTCAGCTTCTGGTGAAGGGTCCGCCGGGTGATTCCCAGCCGCCGTGACGCCTCGCTCTTGTTCCCGCCGGTTTCGTCCAGGGTTTTCAGAATGGTTGCCTTCTCAACGCTTTCAAGGGAGGACTTCCCGACTGCGGCCCCGTGTTGCTCTTCGCCGGGGTCGTTTTCCATGAGAACGGGAGAGAGGTCAGGCTCGTCGAGATAGTCCGACCGGGAAAGAACTACCCCGCGTTCAACGGTATTCATCAGTTCCCGCACATTGCCGGGCCAGGGGTAGCGGAGCATCCGGTCCAGGGCGCGAGGGGTGAATCCCTTGATCTCCTTGCGGTTTTTCTTGGCGAATTCCTTCAGAAAATGGACGGCCAAAAGGGGGATGTCCTCTTTGCGCTCGCGCAGGGGCGGAACCTGGAGGGTCACCACATTGAGCCGGTAGTAGAGGTCTTCCCGGAAGCGTCCGGCGGCGATTTCCCGGACAAGGTCCCGGTTGGTGGCGGTAATAACCCGCACGTCGATGGGGATGACCTCCTCACCGCCGACCCGGGTGATTTCCCGTTCCTGGAGGACCCGAAGCAGCTTCACCTGCATGGACAGGGACATCTCGCTCACCTCGTCGAGCAGGATGGTCCCGCTGTTGGCCTGGCGGAACTTTCCCTCCCTGCGGCGGTCAGCTCCGGTAAAGGAGCCCTTTTCATGGCCGAAGAGCTCTGATTCCAGCAGCGTTTCCGTAATGGCCGCGCAATTGATCTTGATGAAGGGCCCCTCCTTCCGCAGGCTGTTGTAATGGATGGCGGCTGCGATAATCTCCTTTCCGGTCCCTGATTCGCCGGTGATGAGAACCGTCGCCTCAGACGGGGCCACCTGGGCCGCCAGGTCGAGGAGCCTGGTCATGGCCTCGCTGCGACCGATGACATTACGCCGGTCAAAGCGGAGTCCCAGGCGTTCCTTCAGGAGAAGATTTTCCTCCTTCAGGTGCGTGTGCTCCAGCCCCCGTTCCATAACAAGCCTCAGCTCGTCGAAGTCCAGGGGCTTGGTCAGGTAATCGTAGGCCCCCTTCTTGAGAGCTTCCACGGCGGTCTCCACCGAGGCATAGGCGGTCATGAGGATGATGGGGATGGCCGGATTGCGCCTGTGGATTTCCTCGAGGGCCTCGATTCCCGAAACCCGCACCATCCGGATATCCATGAGAACCAGGTCTACCGGGTGCCGATGGACGGCTTCAATGGCCGTCGCCCCGTCATCGGCTTCGGAAACGGCATATCCCCAGCCGGAGATCAGGGTCCTGAGCATGGTCCGGTGGGCAAAATCATCATCAACCACTAGAATTTCAATCTTCTTTTTCATGAAGACAACTCCATTTCGATAGGTTCGGACGAAGCCTCTCGGCGGGGAAGAAGGACGGAAAATACCGTTCCCCTTCCGGGTTCACTGGAGACAAGGATCTCTCCGCCGTGAGCCTCGACGATTCGCTGGGCAATGGGCAATCCAAGGCCGGTTCCGGAAGGGCGGGTCGTGAAATACGGATCAAAGATCCGCCCCAGTTCCTCTTTGCCGATTCCCGTTCCCGTGTCGGAAACGTCCACCCGGACGGTTCGATCGCCAGACTGGACGACCCTGAGGGAAAGCGTTCCGCCCTTTTCCATGGCGTTGAGGGCATTGAGGGTCAGATTGAGAAAGACCTGGGTCATACGGTCGCTGTCCAGAAGAAGATCGGGCACCGTGCGGCCGAAATCGGCTTCAAGGGACACCCCTTTCTCCCGGGCCTGGACTTCTATCATTTTCAGGGCATGCCGGAGAATCGGTTCGATGGCCGCCTCCTTCCGGTTCAGGGTCAGGGGGCGGGAAAATTCCAGAAGCTGGCCGATCACCCGGTTCATCCGCTCCACCTCCTGGATCATAATGTCCGTCACCTGGAGATCCTCGGGATTGTCCCGGTAGCGCTCCCGCAGGTAAGTGGCAAATCCCTTGATGGAGCTCAGGGGGTTCCGGATTTCATGGGCCACGCCGGAAGCCAGGCTGCCGATGGCCGCCAGCCGACGGTTGTGCTCCAATTCCCTCTTGAGGTGCTGTACCTCCGTCAGATCCCGGAAGAGGATGGCATATCCGAAAAAATTCCCTTCGTCATCCTGAAGCCTTGTGGCGATGACGGACAGGGGGATCGTCCGTTCCCTGTTCACTGGGCATTCCGCTTCCCTTTCCAGGATCTGCTGAGCCTTGCCGAGGCCTTCGGTCGTTTCTGTAATGATATCAGGCAGGGCCTCCTCGGCTGTTCGCCCCAAAACATCCCCGGCCGGCAGCCCGAAAAGGGCTTCCGCCGTCTCGTTGAAGGCGATGATCCTTTTCCCGGGGTCCATGGCCACAAGCCCGATGGGCATGTGATTCACCAGGCTGTCGGAGAAAGCCCTGGCCCGGGAAAGGGAGCCGCGCACCGAACGGTAGCCCTGTGCCAGGAGCAGGGAAACCATTCCGGCAAAGCCGATGAGAAGGAGCGATACGCCGGTTATAACGGCATTCCGGGTGTCCTGTCCCTGGGCTGCCAGGACGGGGCCCATGTCCAGCCCGACAAAGATTACATAGCCCCGGGGCTGGCCGGCATTTTCCGGGGCTCTGTCGTCAGCGCCCCTGCTGTCCGGAAGATCCGCCCGCTCCTGGAATCCCGGAAAAGGGCTTCCCGGGGAAGAAAGGCCCCGGTACACCTCAAAGGTATGGGTGCCCTGATCATCGGCGATCCGGCGCCAGGCTGCCGAAGTGCGTCGGGCGGCCGCCCTGAGATCCAGGTTCCAACCGTATATCTCTCCCACCATGGAAGGATCGCTGTCCGCCACGATGACCCCCTGCGTATCGGCGATGATGAGATAATCCACCCCCGGCTGGCGGGCCGTTTCGATCAGCAGCTTCTGAAGCTGGACGCTGCCCCACTCGAGGCCGGCCCCCGCTCGGGCGCCCGCCTCGAAGGAGCGTATCAGGGCCTCTCCCTTTTCAATCAGCAGGCGGGTGGTGAGTTCGTTCTCCCGGTGGATATTCCCCAGGGTGATGAAGGCGAAGATCGGAATCAAAACCAGGAGCGCCCCCAGGATGATCCACGGCGGGATCATCACCCAGAAATTCCTTAAAGAAGATCCGCTGCGAACCTTTTTCATGAGATTGTCCATCCATCGCACTCTGCTTTTTCGGGGCTGTTGATGCCCCGATGTCCTAACTGGATACACACTGTTCAGCTGGATACCACAATTGGATACTTTTTACCCATATTTTCTCTCCTTCATCGAAAGAGAAAAATTCATTTTCTTAATAATCCTTTAATATCAACAATATAGGCGTTTCTTTCTGTCCTGGCACAACTGTTGCCATTAAGGAGAGTAACGAAAACACATTTAGAAAGGAGAAATGACCATGAAGAAATTATTGACGGTGATGGCCGTGTTGGTTCTTGCGGTTGCGGTTGCTGTGCCATCTTTTGCTTACAGGGGATGGCGGGGCCATGGAGACGGTCCTTGCGCAGATGTCACCAAAGTTCCGGGACTCAACCTGACGGTGGAACAGAAGGCCAAGCTGACGGACATGCAGGCCGCGCACTTGAAGGACATCAAGCCCCTCCGGGATCAGCTCTACAGCAAGAAGGGCGATTTGAGGCTCCTCTGGCTGGAAAAGAACCTGGATCAGGCCAAAATCACAGCCCTGGACAAGGAAATCCGGGCCATCAGGGATCAGATCCATGACAAGAGGACGAGCTATCAGTGGGCCGTCTATCAGCTGCTGACTCCGGAACAGCGGGGCCAACTTGGGAACCTGGGTCGCAGAGGACCCTGCTTCGCCCCCGAACAGGGTCCGAGAATGGGTCCCGGAATGGGCTACGGTAACGGTCCCGGCATGATGGGCCGTTAGGCGGGCCGGAACAGGCAAAAAAGCAAGCAGGCAGTCCACAGGGGCTGTTTTCGGGGGGGGCCGTCAGCGCCCTCCCCATAACCATGCGGGATCCTCCGGCAATGCGAATCGCCGCCGGGAGATCCCGCATTTTTATGACGGATGGGCGTTCGATTCCTCTCAAGGCAACCCACGGGTTTTCTGGGGGTTATATTTCCACCTGAGCGCCCAGTTCCACCACGCGGTTGACCGGCAGGTTGAAGTAGGAGGCAGGGGTTCCGGCGTTTCGGGACATGAAGGCAAAGAGCGATTTGCGCCAGAGCATCATTTTCGCCGTCCCGGTGGTGAGGAGCGATTCTCTGCCGAGATAGAAGGTCGTCGTCATGGGATCCGTCGCCAGCCCCTGGGCTGCGGCGATTTTCAGAAGTTTCGGCACATCGGGCTCCTGCATGAATCCGCAGACGGCCTCCAGGCGGTAAAATCCCTGGCCCAGATCTTCAACGGCGACGCGTTCCCGATCCGGAACCATGGGAACGCCTGTGGAACGGATGCTGAGGAGCACCACCTGCCCGTGCAGCATGTGGTTGTGCTTCACATGGTGCAGAAGGGTGGGCGGTATGCCCGCTGGAGAGATCGTCATGAAAATCGCCGTGCCCGGGACCCGGGGAAGCTTGTGCTTCGCAACCTCTTCAAGAAAAATGTCCACCGGCAGTCTTTCCCCCTGAAGCTTATGGTTCAACTCCTCCCTTCCTCTGCGCCAGGTGGTCATCACGGTCGTTATGATCAGCGCCGCCAGAAGGGTGAACCACCCCCCGTCGACAATTTTCAGAAAATTGGCCCCCAGATAGGAAAGATCGAAGACAAGAAAGGTGGCCACCAGGGGAATGGCCTTCCAGAGGGGCCATTTCCGGTTGTAGACCAGGACCAGGAAGAACAGGAACGAGGAGATCGTCATCGTGCCGGTCACGGAAAGGCCATAGGCCCCTGCCAGTCCGCTGGATGCGCCGAAACCGAGAACGACGCCGATGCAGCTGATCATGAGCGCATAGTTGACGAAGGGGATGTAGATCTGCCCCTCCATCTCGCTGGAGGTGTGAACGATCCTGATGCGGGGAAGAAATCCCAGCTGTATGCCCTGCTGGGTGATGGAAAAGACCCCGGAAATCAGGGCCTGCGAAGCGATCACGGCGGCAACCGTCGCCAGGCCGACCATCGGATAGAGCAGGGGTTCGGGAACGACGCCGTAAAAGGGGTTGACTTTCATTTCCGGGTGATGAAGAAGGAGCGCTCCCTGGCCGAAGTAGTTGAGCAGCAGGGCCGGGTAGGCGATGGCGAGCCAGGAGAAGCGGATGGCGCTGCGTCCGAAATGGCCCAGGTCCGCGTAAAGGGCCTCTCCACCGGTAAAGCAGAGGACCACGGAGCCGAGCACAAGAAATCCATGGAAATGATTCTGTAAAAAAAAGTTGAAGGCAAAAATCGGGTTCACCGCGGAAAGCACCCGGGGCTCGTGAAGAATCTGCACGAAGCCCAGGCAACTCAAGGCGGCAAACCACAGAAGCATGATCGGACCGAAAACGATACCGATGTCCGCCGTGCCCCGGCGCTGCACGAGAAAGAGCCCGAGGAGGATTGCGCAGGTCAGGGGAACCACCATCGGTTTTGCCGCCTCGGTCGCCACCTCGAGGCCCTCGATTGCGGAAAGGACGGAGATGGCCGGGGTGATGATCCCCTCGCCGCAGAGAAGCCCCGCTCCCAGAATGCCCGCCAGCATCACGAGGGCATGTTGCCCGGATGAAATATTGCTCGACGGTCTGGGGATCAGGCCGAGGAGGGCAAAAATCCCGCCTTCTCCCCGGTTATCCGCCCTCATGATGAAAACCACGTACTTGATGCTGATGACCATGGTCATCGACCAGAAGATCAGGGAAAGCGTTCCCATGAGATTGGTGTGGGAAAGGCTGATCGCGTGCGTCCCATAGAAGCACTCCCGGACGGTGTAAAGCGGGCTGGTTCCCAGGTCGCCGAAGACAACGCCCAGGGCGCCGAGGGCGAGGAGAAGAAATTTCCCCTTCTGGTGGTTTTGGGAATTGATGTTCGAATTCTGTGAGGCCTGCGGTTGGCCTTCGTCAGGTTGATTTTCCAAAGATTGGGCACCCCCCTTAAATTCAACAGGAACTTGGAGGAGCAGATCCCGATGAATGATGGGGAAGGTCTCCTCAACGACGCCTGCGGGGTTAGCTGACGGGCTCGGGCCGAAGAGGATGCCCTACACCTTATGTGTGGTGATACGCCCCGGAAAAAATGGGTCCCCCGCTCCTCAAAATCTGAGAATTAAGCGGCACTTCATAAATCACTATAAACGCTTATTGTCAAGAAATCATCGCATAAAAAACGGTTTCTGGAGGCCGCGAAGGAATTTGAGTCCCTCGAACCAGAGAATGCTGACCACTCCCGTCGCCAGGCACAGCCAGAGATCGGGGGCATGGAGCCGGTCGAATTTGAACAGATGCCGCAAGGCGGGAGCGTACAGGACCAGCCCCATGAAGAGAAGGGTTCCCCCTATCACCCACCAGAGCGCGGGATTGGGAGCGTTCAGCGTGGCCGGAATCGTTCGTGACCAGGAGCGGTTGGTCAGAATCAGGCAGAGGTTGGCGGCAATAAGGGCCGTGAACGTCAACGCCCGGGCGTAGCCTTCTCCAAGGCCCTCATGGAAGGAGAAAAGAAAGACGACCACCAGGAGTAAAAGAACGCTGATGCCCTGCATCAGGCTGACGGCCAGCGTTTTCGCGTTCAACAGGGGTTCGGCCGGGTTTCGGGGAGGGCGGGTCATCACGTCTGCTTCCTCCCGTTCGTTTTCGAAGACGATCGAGCAGGCCGGATCAATGATCAATTCCAGAAACAGGATGTGAACCGGCATCAGAATGAGGGGCCAGTTGCAGAGTACGGGAATCAGGGACAATCCCGCAATCGGCACATGGATCGCGACAATGTAGGCCACGGCCTTTCGGATGTTGTAGAATATCCGGCGCCCCAGTCTCAGGGCCTGGACGATGGACGAAAAATCGTCGTCGAGAAGCACCAGTGAAGCGGATTCCCTCGCCACATCCGTTCCTCTGCCCCCCATGGCAATCCCGATATGGGCGGACTTCAGGGCCGGGGCGTCGTTGACTCCGTCCCCCGTCATCGCCACGATTTCACCCTTTGCCTTGAGGGCTTCGACGAGCCGCAGTTTCTGTTCCGGGACGACACGGGCAAAGATGTTGACGGCTGAAATCCTCCGCTGCAGTTCCTCATCGGACATGGCGTCCAGATCCGGTCCCGTCAGGCAGTCCTCACCGGGCGCCAGGCCGATCTGACGGGCGATGTGCCGGGCCGTTCCCGGATAGTCTCCGGTAATCATCACCACGCGGACTCCGGCTGTACGGCATTCCCGAATCGATTCCGGGACCGAGGCCCTCACCGGATCGGACAACCCGATCAGGCCCACGAATTCGAAAACGAAGTCATGCTGTCCATCGGGCAGGTCCGAGGGCTCGAAAACGGCCTTGGCGACCCCGAGCACCCGGAGGCCATCATCGGCAAGGCAGCGAACGTGCCGATCCAGCTCCTCCGTCTCTCCTCCATTCAGGTGGCAGAGATCGGCAATCGCTTCCGGTGAGCCTTTGGCGGCGATGACGTAGTCTCCGCCATGAGGGGATTTCCAGACGCGGGACAGGGAAAGCAGCTCCCGGGAGAGGGGGTACTCGTGAACCAGCGCCCAGTCTGAATGGAGATGTTCCGTTTCTGCAAGGTGGAGGTCTCCCAACAGCTTGATCGCCTTTTCCATGGGATCAAAGGGGTCGATCTGGCTTGCCAGGATGCTGAATTCCGCAAGCTCGTGAAAAGGTTCGGGCAGGATCTGCTGATCAAAATTTCCCAGCGTGAAGAAGGAGTTCCGGGCAAACATTTTCCGGACGGTCATCCGGTTTTCGGTGAGTGTCCCTGTTTTATCCACACAGAGGACGGTGGCTGAACCAAGGGCCTCGACGGCCGGAACACGCCGGGTGAGGACCCGCTTCTGGGAAATGCGCCAGGCTCCGATAGCCAGGAAGACGGTAAGCACGACGGGAAACTCTTCCGGCAGGGTCGCCATGGCCAGGGTGATGCCCGCCAGAAGCCCATGGAGCCAGTCCCCCCTCGTCAACCCATAGACGACAATGACCACGGCGCACAGGGAAAGTCCAAGGAGCGAGAAATAGCGGACCAGCCGCCCCGTCTCCTTCTGCAGGAGAGATTCCTCCGGCGCAACGTCCTGCAGGGCCCTGCCGATTTTCCCGATCTCGGTGTGGATGCCCGTGGCCAGTACCCGGGCGATGCACTGGCCCTGAACGGCCAGCGTCCCCGAGTAAATGAAGGGAAGATCGTCACCGCCCGGCCGTCCCATTCCGGAGGCGCAGGGGTCGGCGGACTTCCGGACAGGTGCGGATTCTCCGGTCAGGAGAGACTCATCCACGCAGAGGCTCAGGCAGGAGAGCAGAACCGCATCGGCGGGAATGCGATCCCCCTCTTTCGCCACCAGGATGTCCCCCCGGACAACCTCCCGTCCGGCAATCCGTCTTTCCCGGCCATCCCGGATCACCAGGGCGCGGGGGCTGGAAAGA
>MVRU01000058.1 GCA_002067745.1 Syntrophus sp. PtaU1.Bin005 | reverse complement strand
ACCTTCCGTCTGGAGGGGAGAGAGAATCTTGATCGGTGTGCCCTTGTCGATTCCGGACATCATGGCGGTCACCGACGCCATGGCCAGATCGAGCTGATTCCTCGCGAACAGAGACGCCGTTTCCGTACCGCTTTTCGCCACAATCAACTGGAAATTGGCGATCGGTTTCCCGTCGGTCACCAGTTCATACCTATCCTTGGCAATAAGCGGCCTCAGATAGACGCCCATGAATTTGAAGGCCTCCCCCTTCGATGCCGCCACCATGAAGGGGGTGTGGTGAGTCGTGAAGATATAGCCCACCTTCAGAGTGGGAATCTCCGCCGCCTTGGCTGCGGGAGCCAGAAACAGGGCGATAAAGGTCAGAAAAAGGATGGTGAACTTCAGATTTTTCAACATGGGTTGCTTGTGCCTCCTTAAAAGTGTCTTGATCCGGCGTGGCCGTGCCGCTTCCATATATAGCAATACGGCATGTGTCCAATGAATAATTGTTATACATATGCCAGTTGTATCAACTTCTTGAATTTATGTGTGTGCCGGATGCCGAGAATCGGAAAACAAGCCTAGCAAACTACCGGCAGGGAATAATTTCTTCTCTATTATTCAATTTATTTATTGGACATATTCTATCGGTAAATATATTGATAATCCGCTTTTAATAAATCGGTAAACCGATAGATGCCGTGACCTTTGTGTTCTCACCCTGGCGGACATCGGGGATCCCGAAGTGAAAAAACCGTCCAAAAAACCATGCCGCGACGCTTCGGGGGACAGCCCACAGCGTGGGCGGGTGCGCTGCGTCCTTTGTTGTCCCGGGAATCAATGCCGGTCACATCACGGCGATCGCCGAGAAGGCAGCGGAATGGGGAGTCGATCTGATGAACTGCATTCCCATGATTCCCGTTCAGGATACCCCCTTTGAGTGTCTGGGGGCGCCTGCCGATGCCGAGATGGTTCGGGTTCGAGTGCTGGCCTCCCGCAGATGTACCACTGCCGGCGATGCCGGGCAGATGCGGTCGGCCTCCTCTGTCCGGAAAAATCATAAGAGCTCCTGAGGCAAACGGGGGCAGTTCAATCTTGGTGCTATTACTCTTTTGAATGCGTGGGCTATACTATTCCATATTTCTATTTGACGCATTCATCATAGTATAGTAGCCACCTTACCATTGTTCAGGACCAGCGACTGATCCGGTTTTCGACTATGTAGAGAAATGAAGATAAATTCAGGAAGATGAATAGATTAACTTTAATTTTCATACAGCAGATATGAAGCGCCTCTAGAGAACTTGGACGGTTCTCTAGAATGTGCTTTTCCGCTCCTTTCCTCCCGCAGGCCGAATAGGCCCCGCCCCGTCCTGCCGTGATGAAAGCGGCGGAGTACGGGGAGAAAGCCACGTTTGGTCATCCAAATCCAAACCGCATTACCCCGAAATTAATTCCTTGAAAAAACGTGACGTCACCGGATGTTCCGCGCGTACTTTGCGCCTTGCTGAGTCCGGCTTTTCTTCCCGTGCGCATTGAATCCCCCTCTTTCTGTGGGCTTCAGCACCTTTTGCACAATCGTTTTCGTTCAGAAAGCACGGGACGATGGGCGCGACCGGCAACAGTAAAACTTCCCGTTCCCGGAAAGGAGAAAACGAAAAAGGGGAATCGTTTTCAGGAAATCAGAACCAGGCCATTTAACGAACATCTTTTAAGAAGGGGTATGGAGAAATGGAAAAAGAGCAAGTTGAACAACTGTGCAAAAGTTTAACGGACCGTAATTTTGGCGACGTCATGATTGTCGGTGGAGGCATCAGCGGGATCCAGGCGGCCCTTGATCTCGGCACGGCAGGATTCAAGGTCTATTTTGTCGAGAAATCGCCGACCGTCGGTGGGAAGATGGCCCATCTCGACAAGACCTTTCCCACCAATGACTGCTCCATGTGCATCGAATCTCCCAAATTCGTTGAATGCAAGCGGCATCCCAATATCGAGATGATCACCTATGCCGAGGTGGAGAGCGTGGAGGGGGAAGCGGGAGACTTCACCGTCACCGTCGTGAAGAAGCCCAGGTATATTGACGAGAGCAAATGCACGGGCTGCACCACCTGCGTGGAATACTGCCCGGTCGTGTATCCCGATAAATTCAATCAGGAGATCTCGAAGAACAAAGCGATCCATATCTACTTCGCTCAGGCCATTCCTCTGGTTCCCTATATCGATGACAGTTGTCTTTATCTAAAGGAGGGGAAATGCCAGATCTGCATCGGCGTCTGCCAGTCCAAGGCCATCGATTTCAGTCAAAAGCCGGAGAAGGTGGAAATCAGGGTCGGGGCGATTATTTTGTCTCCGGGCATCGAGGCCTATGATCCCCGGGCGAAGGAGGAATATCATTATGACAATTTTGCCAATGTGGTCACCGGCCTTGAATACGAGCGGCTCCTCTGCGCCACAGGTCCCCATGAAGGGGAAATATTGCGTGCCTCCGACATGAGGCATCCCCACAATGTCGCCTGGATTCACTGTGTCGGCTCCCGGCGGGTCACCCCGGGCGACAACAGCTACTGCTCCGCGGTCTGCTGCACCTATACACAGAAACAGGTGATTCTGACCAAGGATCATGATGACGGGGCCCATTGTACCATCTTCCATAACGATATCCGTTCCTACGGCAAGGATTTCGAGCGGTTCTACCAGAGAACGGAGAACCTTCCCGGAATCCGCTTTATCCGCAGTTATGCCTCCATCGTCCGGGAAGACCCGGTCACGAAGAATGTGACGGTTCGATACACGACCCCCGAGGGCGTCAAGGAAGAAGAATTCGACATGGTGGTCCTTTCCGTCGGCCTGGTTCCTCCCCGCAATGTAGAAAAAATTGCCCAGGCCTTCGGAATTGAACTCAACGATCACGGCTTCTGCAAAACCGGACCCGCCAATCCCCTGGAGACGACGCGCCCGGGAATCTTTGTCAGCGGCGCTTTCATCGGTCCTATGGATATTCCCGAAGGGGTACTGGGCGCCAGCGGCGCCGGTTCCATGTGTGGCGAAATCCTCTCTTACCGGCGCGGAAACCTTTCCAAGGCAAGAGTCTATCCCCCGGAAAAGGACGTCTCGCAGGAGGAACCGAGGATCGGCGTCTATGTCTGTCATTGCGGGGCCAATATCGGCCGGATCGTCAATGTTCCTCAGACGGTTCAATATTCCCTGACCCTGCCCCATGTCGTTCACGCCGAAGAAAGCCTTTTCATCTGTTCGACGGAAGCCGCGGCCATGCTGGCAAAGGACATCAAGGAAAGAGGGCTCAACCGTGTGATCGTCGCCGCCTGCACTCCGCGGACCCATGAACCGCTCTTCCGCGACACCCTCCGGGAAGCAGGGATCAACCAGTATTACTATGACATGGCCAATATCCGCGAGCACTGCTCTTGGGTCCACTCGAAGGAAAAGGAGGCGGCCACGGAGAAGGCGGAGGATATCATCCGGATGTCCGTCGCCAGGGCCCATTTTCTGGAACCCCTGCAGGAATTCGATCTTCCCGTCGACAAGAGGGCGATGGTCGTCGGCGGCGGCATTGCCGGCATGACGGCCGCCTTGTCCATCGCCAAGCAGAGGCATGAAGTCTTTCTGGTGGAAAAGGAGAAAGAGCTGGGAGGGATGGCGAAACGGCTCCACTACACGCTGGAAGGGTTGGATGTTCAGGCCTATGTGAAGGATCTGATCCAGCAGGTTTATTCCAATCCCATGATCCATGTCTATACGGGGGCGTCCATTCCGGAGACGACCGGTTACGTTGGGAACTTCACGACCACGGTACAGAACGGCCGGGGAACATCGGTGATCAAACATGGGGCCACCGTACTTGCCATCGGCGCCGACGAATATAAGCCCACGGAATACCTCTACGGCCAGGATGAGCGGGTCATGACCCAGCTGGAGCTGGAGGGCCGGATCGCCCAGGGAGAGGAGAAGATCGTTTCTGCCGAGAGCATGGTGATGATCCAGTGCGTAGGCTGCCGGAACGAGGACAGAAACTACTGCTCCCGGATCTGCTGCAGTCATGCCATCAAGAATGCCTTGAAACTGAAAGAGAAAAATCCCCAGATGGAAATCTCCATTCTCTTCCGGGATATGAGGACCTATCGTTACTTCGAGAATTATTACCGGGATGCTTCCAACAAGGACGTCAAATTTGTCCGCTATGAGCCGGAAAATCCACCCCAGGTGGAAGCCGTTGTGGAAGAGGGAAGGCCGGTTCTGCGGGTGACTGCGGCCGATCCGATTTTGGAAAAGAAGCTTGCCCTGGACGCCGATTTTCTGATCCTGTCCGTCGCCACAATTCCTGCGGCGGAAAGCCAGGAAATATCTAATAAATTCAAGGTAGCCCTGGGTCCGGATGGTTTCTGCCAGGAAGCCCATGTCAAATTACGACCCGTCGACTTCGCCGCAGAAGGGATTTACCTCTGCGGGATCGCACACTATCCCAAGCATATCTCGGAAACGATCGCCCAGGCTTACGGGGCCGCCGGAAGGGCCTTGACCCTGCTGGCCAATGATACCGTTGTCGCCTCTGGCTCCGTCTGTTCGGTGAACGAAAAGATGTGCATCGCCTGCGGAGCCTGCATCCCGGCCTGCACGTACGGCGCGGTCGAGTTCAAGGAGACCAAGCAGGGCAAAAAGGCCTCGGTCATCCCCGTCCTCTGCAAGGGATGCGGGCTGTGCAACTCCAAGTGTCCGACCGGGGCGATCCAACTGAAGCATTATACCGATGTCGAGCTTCTGAACCAGATCGACGCGGCGGGTTCCAAAGAACTGGTTCTGGGGTCTGCTGAAGCGGCTCTGGCAGAGGCATAGAGAGAACTCAACCCACAATCTATTTAAGCAGGATGATCCATTTAAGGAGGTATAAAAAGTATGAGTGCGGACGCAAGTTTTAAACCAAAGATGCTGGGTATTATTTGCAACTGGTGCTGTTACGGCGGGGCGGACCTGTGCGGTGTTTCCCGCTTTCAATATCCGACGTATATACGATTGATCCGGGTGATGTGCTCCGGAAGAGTCGACTTGAAATTCATCTTCCGGGCTTTTTTGACCGGACAGGACGCGGTGTTCGTCGGCGGCTGCCACATCAACGACTGCCACTACAATCCGGAGGGAAATTACGATGCCTACAGCATGGTGACCCTGTGCAGGAAACTGCTGGAGCACATCGGAATCAACCCAAAAAGATTAAGGATCGAATGGGTTTCCGCCGGTGAAGGAATCCGGTTCGCTCAGATCATGAACGAGTACAGCCGTGAGATTCAGGAGTTGGGACCTCTGGGAAGCAGTGAAGGCATCGACGAAGCCGAAATGAAGGCTCGACTGGAGGAAATGGCCAGGCTGATTCCCTACTTCAAGCTGGCAAAGATGAAGGAGCTGGCCTTGCACGATCATGATGAGGCGGCCTACGCCAGACTTTTCACCACCGAGGAGGTGGAACGGCTCATTCGCGAAGCACCGTCGTACTACATCGATCCGGAAAAGTGCCAGGCCTGTATGACCTGCGCCCGGAAATGCCCGGTAGACGCTATTATCAGCGCCAAGGGGCAGGTCCATGTCATTGATCAGGACAAGTGCATTAAATGCGGAACCTGCTTGTCCGCCTGCCCCCCTAAATTCAGCGCTGTGACGAAACTGGTCGGCCAGCCTGCACCGCCTCCTCTCCCGGAAGGCCAGAGAGCGGTCGTCAGAACGAGCAAAGAAGCAACAGCTTGAAAGCAGGGATCTTTCTTTTCACATTGCGGCGAGCATGAGATTCTGTTCAGGATGAACCTGTCAACAGCCCTTGTATCGTTCAACGATATGAAGACTATTTGAAGACCTTTTTCCTTGGCCTATCCAAAGGAAAAAGGGAACAATCACAGGGAAGGCAACGGATATGATTCTTATGCCCGTTACCTTCGCCCATTTCCCGGGTACCTTGCAGGAATTGGAACTGCTCGTCTGCAGGAAGGCGCTCATTGATTGGTGGGTTGGCGGAGGTATCACAGCGCCTCCCCTGGTTGGAAAGGATGAAACTATGAAGACGAAAATATTTTGCCTAAGGGGTATGCACTGTGAGTGATACATTTTTTTTGAATGGAAAAGAGGTTCAGTTTGAATATGGCGACTCGATCATGGATGCGGCACGCCGCGCCGGGGTGGTGATCCCGTCGTTTTGTTACTTGAAAGGTTCTACAGCAACAGGGGCCTGTCGCATCTGCCTTGTTGAAGTTGCCGGTGGGCGTTCATTGATGGCGGCCTGTTCCACCCCGGTGATAAAAGGTATGCAAGTGCTCACGAATAGTGAGCGTGTCCATCAGGCGAGAAAACTCAACGTCGAACTGCTTTTAAGCAGCGGTCAACATAATTGCATGACCTGTGAAGCAAACGGCAACTGCCGCTTGCAGGATTTGGCTTACTTCTATCAAATTACTGAATTGCGATTTCAGGAAAGCGATAAAACATACCCAACCGAAGATGACAATCCTTTCATTGTCCGCGATTTCAGTCGCTGCATTCTCTGCGGTCGTTGTGTTCAGGCATGTAACGAAGTTGTAGTTAACCGGGCCATCACGCATGGTTATCGTGGGGCAAATGGCAAGATTGTTACGGGTGGCGATCAGCCTTATATGAACAGTGAATGCGTTTTTTGCGGCCAGTGTGTGCAAGTCTGTCCGGTCGGCGCATTGACGGAGAAAAAAGGCAAGGGTCTGGGACGCACATGGGAAGTCAAACGAATACGAACGACTTGCCCCTACTGTGGCGTCGGCTGCCAGCTCGACCTTCATGTGAGGGGCGAGCAGATAGTGAAAATTACCGGTGTCGAAGATGGTGCGCCGAATTATGGCCGATTGTGCGTTAAGGGCCGCTTCGGTTACGATTTCATCTACTCGAAAGACAGACTCTCAACTCCCCTGATTCGGCAGGAAAATGGTGATTTCCGGGAGGCTTCCTGGGATGAAGCACTGGATCTGGTGGCCGCAAAGTTTAAGGAGATTATTGCCAAGCATGGTCCCGATGCTGTCGCCGGTATCAGTTGCGCACGCAGTATCAATGAAGATTCGTACAACATGCAAAAGTTGTTCAGGGCTGTTTTTCAAACAAACAATATCGACCATTGCGCCCGAGTCTGTCATGCGCCGACAGTTGCCGGTCTTGCCGCATCTTTCGGGTCGGGAGCCGGCACCAACTCTATCAGCGAGTATAAAGATGCAAAGATGTTCTTCTGCATCGGAACGAACATGACGGAAGCTCACCCCGTGGCCTCCTATTATGTAAAGCAGGCAAAATTGAAGGGTGCGAAACTCATTGTTGTAGATCCGCGGAAACACGAATTGGCGAAGCTTTCCGATATTTTCGCACAGATCAAGGTCGGTTCGGATGTGGCCTTTCTGAACGGAATCATGAATGTCCTGATCAATGAGGATTTGTACGACAAGGAATACGTTGCCAAATGCTGCACGGGATTCGAAGAGCTCAAAAAGACAGTCATGGAATATCCACCTGAAAAAGCAGCCGAGATCAGTGGGGTGCCTGCTGAAACAATATTGGAAATCGCTCATGAAATGGCCGCCGTAAGGCCATCGATGTTGATTTATACCCTGGGCATAACGGAACATTCCTGTGGTACGAACAACGTTATGTCTTGCGCCAATTTACAGATGTTGCTGGGAAATGTGGGAGTTGAATTCGGCGGTGTAAACCCGCTTCGTGGACAGAACAATGTGCAGGGAGCTTGCGACATGGGTGCGTTGCCTAATGTTTTTGCGGGCTATCAGAATGTGACCGTGTCCGAGAACAGAGAAAAATTCATGAAAGCGTGGGGCGTTGACAAACTTCCCGATAAACCGGGGTTGATGATACCTGCAATGATGGAAGGTTTGCTGGACAAAAAAATCCGGGCGTTGTGGGTGTTTGGGGAAAATCTGGCCAATGCCGAGCCCAATATAACCCATGCTGAAAAATGCCTGAGTTCTGCCGATTTCCTGGTTGTTCAGGATATTTTCCCAAATGAAACAACGAGGTTTGCCCATGTAATTCTGCCTTCCGCTTCCTGGTGTGAAGACGAAGGGACATTCACAAGCCTGGAACGGCGCGTCAGCATGGTGAGGACGATTAAAACCCCTCCCGGCATTGCCAAACCAAACTGGTGGATATTCAAAGAACTCGCCAGGAAAATGGGGCATGATTGGGTGTCAAACAGCGGGCGGGAAATTTGTGACAATGAACTAGCCGTGTTGTGTCCGATGTTCGCCGGTATAAAGTTTTCTCGAATTGAGAAGGACGGATTGCAATGGCCATGTCCCAGCGAAGATCATCCCGGCACGCCTATTGTTCATCGAAATGGGAACTTCACACATGGAAAAGGAATCCTGAAAGGCATTGAATGGAACCCCCCGGTAGAAATCGCAGACAAAGATTATCCTCTGGTCCTGAGCACCGGCAGAAGGCTGTCTCAGTATCATACGCGGACTCAAACCGGACGAAGCGGCATGGATGCCATTTACAGCCGGGAAACCGCAGATATTTCCATCGCTGACGCAATGGAAAAGGGAATAGAAGATGGAGACATGGTTGTCGTGGAATCCAGACGCGGAAAAGTCACAGTTCCCGCTCAAGTTACAGACGTGGTTCCAAAAGGCATGGTGTGGATGACGTTTCATTACCGCGAGGGTAACTGTAACTGGCTTACCAACAATGTAGGTGACACGGTAACAAAGACACCTGAATTCAAGGCCTGCGCCGTCCGCATCGGCAAGCTGGAATAATCCGAGATTGAGGATTTCTTAGTTATTTGCTTTGACGACATCCAGGACGGTTGCATATCGGATGTTGTCAAAGCAAATTTTACCAAACGCGGTTTCACCTTATTGATAAGTGAAGCCATGCGGCGTTGCACCATCTATGTGTGGCTAAAGAGATTTCGGAATTGATCAAGGGAAAATCGCCTCTACAAATGCGACCATCAGAAACGAGCGGTAACGTGGGAAACTTCGTTATCAGGCATGAGTCTGGCCGGGGCTCCCTGGAGATAGAACAGGGGGCCACGGCAATTGATGTGGACGAATATAAAGTTATCGAATGCCTTTTTGAGCAGGATGAAGGGGTTATGACCCAATTTGATCTGGAGGATAAGATTTCCTGCAGAGATGAGAAGATTGTTAATGCCGGGAGCCTGGTGATGATCCAGTGCGTGGGCTGCAGAAACGCGGACAGGGACTACTGCGCCCGGATCTGTTACAAGAATGCCATCAGGAATGCCTTGAATCTAAAGGAGATCAATCCCCGGATGGATGTCTACATTCTTTTCCGAAACAAGAGCGCCTTTGGATTCAGTAAGAATTATTACAGGACACTTGTGGACAAAGATATAAGGTTCATCCGCTATAAGTTGCATAACATTCCCAAGGTGGAAACCCTTGTGGAAGGTGGTCCATCTGGGCCAAGGGTTACCTTGGCAGATCCTGTATCAGGTTACAGATTGGTGATTCATGCGGATCTCCTGGCCCTGGTCGCCCCCGTTGTTGGTTCCTAAGGAATGTTAAATTGTTGAAATGGAAAAGGATAAGCAGTGACCAAATTATGTAGATTTAGAAAGCATCTCACCTGAGCCGCTTTTGGGGAACTTGTAGGGTTCCTTACAGACCGCTTCGCCGTTTCTTTCCTCCCGCATACCAGCTAGGTTCCAGCCTGCCTGCCGCGGAAAGGCGGCAAGCGCAGGAAGGAGACCGAATTTGGTCGTCAAAATCCAAATCCGCATCTCTTTCTAATTCATAATCAATTTATCTGATGGTGTGTCCTATGATTTCGTTCAAGGTGTCTGTGCGCTTATCATTATGACATTTTTGACGGAAGCATTACGCACCATTGGAATAAATTCATGAGCGGAACTTTAAAATTATTTCTGCAGGAAGGAGAGGAATGAATACATGAACGTCAGTAGAAGAGGTTTTTTGAAGCTTTCCAGTGCCTTGGGATCGGGAATCGCCCTGACCGGCCTGGGAATCGACTTGAGTTCCACCCGCGCCTATGCGGATGAACTCAACAAGGCGAACCGACTCAAGGCGGCAAAGCAGTCAACGACGATCTGCTGTTATTGTTCCTGCGGCTGCGGCCTCATTTGCAGCGTGGACAAGCAGACGGGAAAGATCTTCAACATCGAGGGCGACGCCGACCATCCCATTAATGAAGGTTCCCTGTGCGCCAAGGGGTCCGGTTTCTTTCAGATGACGGAGGCCAACGAACACCGCCTTCGCAAGGTTCTCTACAGGGGACCGGGCGGTGATAAATGGGAGGAAAAGGACTGGGAGTGGGCACTGCCCCGGATGGCCCGTCTCATCAAGGATACCCGTGACAAGGGGTTTATAGAAAGAAACGCCAAGGGCGAACTGGTCAACCGCTGTGAAACAATTGGTCACTATGGCAGTTCCAACGTGGACAACGAGGAGTGCTGGCTGATCACAACCAAGTCGCGCGCCCTGGGGATTGTCTATATGGATCACCAGGCCAGAGTTTGCCATAGCCCATCCGTCGGGGCGTTGGCAGAGTCCTTCGGTCGCGGCTCCATGACGAACCATTACATCGATATGAAAAACAGTGATGTAATCCTCATCATGGGAAGCAACATGGCGGAAAATCACCCCATGGCCTTCAAGTGGGTCACCAGGGCCAAGGAAAAAGGCGCAAAGGTTATTCATGTCGATCCCCGTTACACCCGCACATCCCAATGCTGCGATTACCATGTGCCGCTTCGTTCCGGCACGGACATCGCTTTTTTGGGCGGCATGATCAACTACATTATTGAGAACCAAAAATACTTTAAGGAATATGTCCTCAATTACACCCATGCTTCCTTTATCGTGGGCAACGACTACTATTTCAAAGACGGTCTTTTCTCAGGTTATGATGCACAGAATAGAAAATACGATAAAGAAGCATGGGTCTTTGAAAAAGAGGCAAGCGGAATTCCTAAGCGGGATATGACCTTGACGAATCCCCGTTGCGTGTTTCAGTTAATGAGAGAGCATTATTCCCGCTACACGCTCGATAAGGTTTCCAGCGTCACCGGCGTAACGAAAGACAACCTGCTCAAAGTTTACGAGATCTACAGCTCCACCGGCGTCCCGGACAAGGCGGGAACGGAATGCTACGCTCTGGGCTGGACGCAGCATACAGTCGGCGTGGAAAACATCCGCGCCATGACCCTCATCCAGATGCTGCTGGGAAATGTGGGTATCGCGGGCGGCGGAATCAACGCCATGCGCGGCGAGCCCAATGTTCAGGGTTCCACCGACCATGCCATCCTTTACCACCTTCTTCCCGGCTATTTGAAGACGCCTTCGGCATCCCTGGATACGCTGGAAAAATATTTGACGAAATACACGCCCGTTTCCCACGATCCGAAGTCGGCCAACTACTACCAGAATTATCCTAAATTCATGGTCAGTCTGCTCAAATGCTGGTTTGGCGACAAGGCTACGAAAGAAAATGAATTCGGCTACAACTGGCTGCCCAAGATGGACGACGGGAAACACTATTCCACGATGCACATGTTCGACAAGATGTATGAGGGCAAGATCAAGGGATTCTTCTGCATTGGCGCGGATAACGCCGTAAGTTCACCCAATACCGGCAAGGTGCGCAAGGGGCTGGAAAAACTCGACTGGCTCATCGGCGAAAACATCTTTGACAATGAAACCTACCAATTCTGGAGAGCCCCCGGCGTCGATACCAAAAATATCAAGACAGAGGTATTTCTCCTACCCGCATCCGCATCCATGGAGAAGGAAGGAAGCATTTCCAACTCCGGCCGCTGGGTGCAGTGGAAGCAAAAAGCCTGCGACGGACCGGATCAGTGCATCCCCGTTGGCGAAATCGAGATAAAGATCATGCAGGCGGTCAAGGACCTGTATGCCAAGGAAAGCGGCGTATGTCCCGAACCCATCCTGAATCTCCACTGGGACTACCTGGACAAAGACGGTCATTTCAGCGCTATGAAGACGGCCCACCGGATCAACGGCGTCTTCCTGGAAGACACAGTCATAGAAGACAAGGCCAAAGGAACACAGACCGTATACAAGAAAGGCCAGCTCGTGCCTGGTTTCGGAAATCTCCAGGCCGACGGCAAGACGGCATGCGGCAACTGGTGCTATTCCGGCAGTTACACTGCGGACGGTATCAACAAGATGATGTCGAGGGGGAAGGAAGACCCGACCGGGCTCGGCCTCTTTCCCAACTGGGCTTTTGCCTGGCCGGTTGGCCGCCGCATCCTTTACAACCGTGCATCCTGCGATGTCAACGGCAAGCCTTACAATCCCAAACGCAATATTCTGGAATGGAAAGACGGCAAATGGGTGGGCGACGTACCGGATGGACCCTGGCCGCCGCAGGCGGAAAAAGAAGGAAAATATCCTTTCATTATGAAGACCGACGGCCTCGGCGCCTTCTTCGGTCAAGGCATGGCCGACGGTCCCTTCCCGGAACATTACGAACCATTGGAAGGACCGCTGGCGAAGAATCCGCTGTCCGGACAGCTCATCAATCCGGCTATCGAAATATTCGATAAGAATAGCGATGTAGACAAGATAGCCAGAGCGAGTGAAAAATTTCCGTTTGTCATCACAACGTATTCATGCACCGAACATTGGTGTTCAGGCGCTTTAACCCGCTGGCAGTCTTGGCTCCTGGAAGCGCAGCCGGAGCAATATATAGAAATTAGTGATGTGCTGGCCAAAGAAAAAGGCATTAGAAACGGTGAACGCGTGAAAGTCAGTTCGGTACGTGGGACAGTCACCGCTGTTGCCATGGTGACCCAGCGTTTAAAGCCGTTTACTATTGAAGGCAAGACAGTCCACCAAGTTGGGATGCCCTTCAATTACGGCTGGCTCTTTCCCAAGGACACTAAAGACGATGCCACGAACTTTTTAACCCCAACCGTTGGTTGCGCCAACACCTTCTGTCCGGAGTACAAGGCGTTCATGGTCAACGTAGTGAAGGCATAGGGGGAAAACGATGAATAGAGAACTCATAAAACTGATCGATACGACAAAGTGCACGGCTTGCCGCGGATGTCAGGTGGCGTGCAAGCAGTGGAATGAAATGCCGGGTCTGAGAACAAAGCAGACTGGCACTTACCAGAACCCCCCGGAACTCCAGTGGAATACTTGGACCCTGATGCGGTTTCAGGAGCATGTCAACGAGAAAGGGGTCTTCAAATGGCTCTTTCGGAAAGAAGGGTGCATGCACTGTACCGATGCGGCCTGCGTGAAGGTATGCCCCACCGGCGCCCTTTATCACACCGAGTATGGGACCGTGGCGATGCACAATGAAAAATGCATCGGCTGCAAGTACTGCGTTTCCGCCTGCCCCTTCGATGTTCCCCGCTATGACAAGGCAACGGACATGGTCTACAAATGCGACCTCTGCCTGGACCGGCTCCGTGCCGACGAGCAGCCGGCGTGTGTCAAATCCTGTATTACGGGTGCATTGACCATCGGTCCGAAGGACGCGATGATCAAGAAGGCCTACGCCCGGGTCAAGGAACTGGGCGGCGACGCCAACGTCTACGGCGACAAGTTCGTGGGCGGCACCCATGTGATTTATGTCCTTGGCGAAAACCCTGAAGTCTATGAAGGCCTGCCGAAGAGCCCCAGTGTGCCGGCTACGACCATGCTCTGGAAGGACATTCTGAAACCGCTGAGTCTCTTGGCTGCCGGCGGCGTCATTGGTGGTTCGTTCCTGCACTATATCATTCACGGACCCAAACTGCCTGATGAGGATTCGGGTCAAGATACGAAGGGAGGGGAATAATCATGAGAAAAGGATTAATCCAGGCCACAGACGCATTTGAACGAATCGTCCACTGGTGTCTGGCCATATCATGCCTGGTGCTGTGTTTTTCGGGACTGGGAATCATGTTCCATTCCCTGAACTTTCTCGGCGAGCCCTTCGGC
>MVRU01000057.1 GCA_002067745.1 Syntrophus sp. PtaU1.Bin005 | reverse complement strand
CGACAGGGTAAAATCTTTGAGAGAAAGGGAGAGCGTCAGCGGATTCATGTTGACAGCCCCTATGCTGATCGTTCTCCCCAGCTTTTTGGAGAGGCTTGATGTCAGATAGGATTTCAGCAGTGGCGGACCGCCAAAAAACAGCGCCAGAGCAAACACCACAAACAGACCGATCAGGAGGAAGACGGCTTTCCGGATCCAAGGCCTGGCCAGAGTTTCTTTGATCGGGGCGGTTGAAAATCTTTTTCGCACATTCATTTTTGTGTCCCTTTCAATCCGCTTGGACCGAAAAAGGCATTGAAGGTCCTTATCGCCGGAGAAGGTGTGATGCAAGGCCGGAACTCTGCAGAGGCATAGGCAAGCGGATGTCGAGTTATACACCTTTTTTGAATTTTGCGCCACGAGGATGACCTGGACCGTGCCCTGAGAATTTCCGCGGAAACGTTTTCATCTTTCATTTGAAGTTTTTGTTGATTAAGGATTAAATGCCCCGGCTATACATCATGGCAAATGATGATCCTTGGAAAAGAGAAAAATGACGATGGGGAAAAAGCGAATTCTCGTCGTGGACGACGAGAAGGACATTGTTGAACTGGTGGCCTTCAACCTTGAAAGAGAAGGGATGGCCGTGCTGAGGGCCTTCGATGGAGAGCAGGCCCTGGAGATGATTCAGAGGCGGAAGCCCGATCTCCTGATCCTGGATCTCATGCTGCCCGGACTGTCAGGATTGGACGTCTGCAGGATTCTGCGTCAGCGGGAACATACCGAAGCCTTGCCCATCATCATGGTGACGGCGAAAGGGGAACCTGTCGACAAAATTCTGGGACTGGAAATGGGGGCAGATGACTACATCACCAAACCCTTCAACATCCGGGAATTAATCGCCCGGGTGAGGGCCGTGCTGCGCCGGTCCGATCAACGGATGGATCCCGGTCCCGCTGCCGGGGAGATCTTCACGTTCCAGGGGCTCGCTTTCAATTACAGGAACTATCAGGTCTCTGTGGACGGGAAAAAAGTTGATCTAGGGCCGAAGGAGGTCAAACTGCTTCAATTTTTCATCCGCCAACCCGGCAGGGTGTTCAGCAGGGAGCAGTTGCTTGATTTCATCTGGGGAGACGAAGCGTTTGTGGAACCCCGCACGGTCGACGTCCACATCAGCCGACTCCGGGCGGCCATTGAAAAAAACACGGAAAAGCCGCAGTACATTTTAACCGTCAGAGGCATCGGCTACAAGTTTGCCGACCCGTCGGAATACCCTGGTGAACGCTGAAGAAGAATCCCCTGTTCCGGCGGACCGAACATGACCGGAAGACGAGCGGGAATCCGAGCAATGTAAAAGAATTCATCATATTTTCACTCTTCTGTCACGGTCCTGCAATAAAAATCGCGTATGGTCCTGTCAAAAAAAGAAAGGATCATGAGCGATGAGTCAGGGAAAACAGTCGCCGGCTTTCTCTCCGAACCCCTCCGGGGCTCAGGAGCGCTTCCTCCATGATCGGGTGAGGATATTGGAATCCCTGTCGATTCGGCGCGGAGAGCACCTGGATGTATCGCTTCTGCCCTTTGCACCGGGTGATACGACGGCTGGCAGTGAAGCGGAGCTGCAGGCCGTCGTGATAGGAGACAGGAATTCGGTGGATCTGCCTCTGACCATCAGGCAATCCAACTATTTCGCAGACATGCTGCGTCGCTCTTCAACCGGCGATACCCGAAAGCGCGTTCTCACAGAGATTGAGGCATTTCTCACTTCCAACAGGGATGAAGTCTGGGAAAACAGCTGGGTGCACTTCCCACGCAGATTATTGAGCCCTCTCTCGGAAGAGGTTCTGCAGCGGGATCTTCTTGCCGATAAAGAGGATCCGACCCAGGGAAATCGAACAGATGTGCATAAGATGCTTTTTCGGCACAAGGGGCAGGATTATCTGCGCATTCCCGTCAGCTACCTGCTGAAACTTTCCCTTGCCGAAGTTTTGTATTCAAGCCGTCTTCTCCTGCCGGGACCGATTCTTGAGTACACAAGAACGTTACTCGGTCATTTCCTCAATGACAATTCCTCTCCGGAAACCCTTTCCTTTTATGTCCTGTCCGCCAGGGACCAATGTCCATTAGGAGCGGCCGTTGCCGGAGAAATGGCCAAACGCTTTCTCCTGACCTCGCTTCTGATCCTGTACGCCAATGAACGGTTCTGCCTGAAGCAGACTGGACAGCAGGCTGTCGTTTATTATTCTCCCCATCCGCCGTTAAGGCAGAAAATTCTCAACAACTGTGTTTCGGACGCCTTTTATCGCGAACTCTTCATGAACCCATGTCTTTCCGGCTGGAGACGCGGGGAGGAGAAGCAGGAATACATGCACCTCTGTCATCAGGTCCTCAGCCGGAGCCAACTGAATGCCATTGCCAAGCTCCGCGAGGCGGGAATCATCACGCACAATCTCGTCGTCCTGCCGAATACTTCGAACATCAGCCTGTCGAATAACGGTACCCACGTCAGCCTGGGCAGCCGGAGGCTGGGTGCGTTACTGAAGGATTCGAGCAGCGGCTTTACAGCCATACAGGAAAAAGTGTTCGGCGATCTGGCCGTGAAAATCGTGGAGCATTTTCTTCCCCTCTTTGTCGGAACCTATACGGCTGCTCCATATCGTCTTGATTTTGCCGAATTTCATCCGGAAAAGGTTCTGGCCTTTCTTCCCCATGAACTGGATTATACCCATCTGCGGATGCTGTGGCGAAGATGGCAGAAGAAGGCGAAACTCTCGGTGCTGGGCCGTCCCCTGACGCCTTTTGGCCCTCTGTGGTTGGATCGGGCGGTCAGCGCCCTCTGCAGCCTGCGGGGTGATTTTATTCCCGATTTCCGGATGATTGACTACCTGATGGCCTTGATGAGCACCGAGAGATGTCCTGCCCTGGATGGAAGGCTCCACAACAGTGACCGTCTGAAAAGCGACCTGACTGATCTGGGTGTTTTCGACAGAAAAATGTCACTCTACCTTTTCGAAAAGATCCGGGAATACGGGAGCATGGGGTTTTCGGGATTCGAATCCCGCCATTACAGTCTTTTTGAACAGTTTTCAGAAGATATGGGAAAGGCCGTGGACATCCAAAATCTTCTGTATTGTCTGGCATTTAAATATATGGCCTTCGGCCGGATTTCTCATGGCTCCATTCCCGACAGGCCCTTCGTTGAAAGTGAAAGGAGGCAGATTATCTTCGGATCAGCGGTAGGTATCCCAACCTTCTACATCAGGAAGGATACGGATAACGATCTGCTCAGGAGGATTCTTTCCCGCACGGAACGAGTTCGTCACAGCCGGCGCTACACGGGTTACCTGAGGGTATATCACCTTGAATACCGCCGTGCCCTGGTGAAGATTCTCCAGGAAGACGCAGCCGACCTTGTTGACATGTTTGGCATGAGGGAGACCCTTCGGGACCTGGAGCTCCGTCTGGAGGCCCCGGATGTCCGCTCCGCACTGGGGAGGCTGACTTCGGCGATTCTCAAAGAGGCCGGAGCCGTATCTCCTCTGCACGTTTCGTCGGAAATTTTCAATCTTACGGCAGAGCGGTATTACAGAAATGGATTACGTAGACGGCACATCGAAGAGGGACTGGACCTGTTGCTTGGAGATTTCGAACGTCTTTGCAGCGGTACAGGACGGATGGAGCAGGCGACAAGGCAGGCATTGAACATGTTGGTGAGCCGTGAAACGCCGCGAGGTTTTATCGGTCGGATGCGACGTAGCATTTTCGAAAGTTCCGCAACACCGGATGAGCTGCGGACGCTGATCCAACTTGTGTTGGTGTCCGTTTACGAGAGCAGCAGAATCAATGATTTGGATAAAGACAAAAACAGCAGGAGAATGAATTATGTTGCATCAGTATGTTGATCGCTCAAGTCGCGCGATCCGCGATGAGATATTTGTGGGAAATCGGAGCATCCGCTTCATTTATTCCCGTCTAAGAGAGAACGCTCCGCTGATGTTCCGGATTGTCAGCAGTGCCCGGACGTCGAGGGTCCTGGCCTTTGTCAGTTTCAGCAGAATGATCAATGAAACATTCAATGGAAGTCGAAATTTTCTTAAGGCTGCGGGCATTGATCATAAGGAATGTGTGGAAAACCCAGATCGTCTCGATACGCCACGAAAGCTCTTTGAGCGGAAAATCCGCTACTGGGAATGTCGCCCGATGCCCAATGATCCGGCTGCCGTCGTTTCACCCTGTGATGCCCGAATGCTGGCAGGTTCCTTTGACGACTCTTCGGGAATCTTTATCAAGGGGAAATTTTTCGATTTCCAGGAACTTCTTGGAAAGAACAAAACGAAATGGCTGACTGCACTGGAGTCGGGCGATTTCGCTGTCTTCCGCCTGACGCCGGACCGCTATCATTACACCCACACCCCCGTTGCGGGAAGGGTGCTTGATGTTTACACCATTGAAGGTCTGTACCATGCCTGTCATCCCGATGCCGTTGTCTCCCTGATAACCCCCTACTCCAAGAACAAACGCGTGGTCACGATCATCGATACGGATGTTCCCGGGGGAAGCCAGGCAGGAATTGTAGCAATGGTTGAAGTCGTTGCGCTCATGATCGGCGACATCGTTTCCTGCTACAGCGACAAGGAATACCGGAATCCGGCGAAGGTTGGTACGGGAATGTTCCTTGAAAAGGGGTGTCCAAAAAGTCTTTTCCGACCGGGAAGCAGCACCGTCGTGCTGATCTTTCAGCGGAGGAGACTCCGCTTCAACGATGATATCATCTGGAACATGTGTCTGCCCGGAGTGGAGAGCATTTTCAGCAGAAATTTTTCCCAGCCCCTTGTTGAAACGGATATCCAGGTGAGAAGCATCATTGGAACGGCTGTATATGGTGCGGCAGCGATGCCAGACAGTCCATCGTGAGGAGTTATGAAATGGAAAAGGAAATCCTGAACGATTTGAGAAATCTCCTGGTCCTCCAGAGAAGGCGGCTTCATTGTGCAGCCTGCAGAACGGTATCCGATATGAAAAAAAACGAGGGGAAACTTTCCGACCCCCTTGACCGGGCCGTGGTCGAATTTGACCGGCAGATGGAATTGTCCATGCGAGGGCGGGAAACAAGCGCCCTTCGAGACATTCAACGGGCCCTTGATCGAATCGACCAGGGGATTTTCGGGGTCTGTGATCTCTGCGGCCGGCCCATTTCCGAAAAGCGACTGTTGGCAAGGCCAACAACCCTGCTGTGTGTTCATTGTCAGCATCAGCAGGAGACAATTTCCGGAAAGAGAACATACAGGTCCTTCGAAGACGAGCAAAGGGCAATATGTTAAGGGATGGGCTGGGTTAAGAGATGGAAGGATTTCAAAACATGGCGGAAGGACAAGTTGGTCAACGTACGGTCCTGGTCGTGGATGATGAAAAGGACATTACAGATCTCCTCAGCTACAATCTGAGCCGGGAAAGATTTCATGTCCTGGTCGCGTACAGCGGTTGTGAAGCCGTCGAGATTGCCCGAAAGAACCGTCCGCATATGGTGATTCTTGATTGGATGATGACCGGGATGGACGGCTTGGAAGTATGTCGACATCTACGCAAACAATCTGAAACAGAGAACATCCCAATCATCATGCTGACGGCGCGTTCGGATTCAACGGACAAAATTTTAGGCCTGGAGATGGGGGCGGATGATTATTTGACAAAACCTTTTCATATTCGAGAGCTTCTGGCCAGAATCAGGGCTGTGTTCCGCAGATTAGAGAGGGCCCGTCAAAAGGACAACGAGAACATCATCGTTTTCAAGGAAATTAGAATGGATCTCAATTACCACAAAGTCACCGTTGATCATGTCAACATCGATCTAACAGCACGTGAAATCAAACTCCTGGCCTTTCTCATCAAACATCCGGGAAGGGTTTATACGCGTGAAGAATTGCTGGATGCCGTCTGGGGCAATGAATTCTTTGTAGAGCCCAGAACCGTAGATGTTCATATCAGCCGATTGCGCTCACTTATTGAGAAGGAAAAGGAGAAGCCCCGCTATCTTCTTACGATAAGAAATTTTGGGTACAAGTTTTCAGACGAACATTGAATCGTCATCATCAAAGAATACGATCCCTCCGAAGTGTCAGACTCCTCAGACCCTTTCGTTCATGCATCATTTCGTGCTGCGAACAGACCTGTTACATCCATTTTTTAGACTTCACCATCATTTCATGCCATTTTCATCATTGTGTAACACTTTCCAGATAGGGTACCGGCCATAAATTCGTTTTCGGTGAAAATAAATTCAAGAACGATGAAAGGAGAGGTCAATGGTTGAAGGCAGGTCTCATGTACGTAAGGCTGCTTCCCTGCACCGGGAGAAGACCTGACCCTTCTCCCGTTAAAGGTTAAGTGATCGGCGCATTGGTGCGTAAAGCCTCCTGATCAGGAATGTGAGAATGATGGATTCTACAAACTTCTTTCTGGATTCAAATGCGGCGTTTCTTCTCCTGCTGGGATTTTTACAGTTCCTTTTATTTTCCTGGGCCTTCCGGAATCTTCCCAAGGAGAATTGGCAGTTTCTAGCCGTCATCCCGAACATTGAGCCCGGAGTGGATGCCCATAACGGAACGAACTATACATGGTATGGATTATTTCTGGCTACGGGCTATGTTCTCGGCGCGCTGATGTTCCTGCTGCTCATGGGTTCCATAGCTGTCCCGTGGAACATTTCATTGGTCGTAACGGTCATCGTGCTGGCCGTCTGTACTCCGCTGTCCAGCATCATTGCGAGGCTCGTGGAAGGCAAGAAGTTTACCCTGACTGTCGGTGGCGCCGTCTTTGGGGGTCTGCTGATTTCTCCCTGGATCGTCCATCTGCTCAATATGCAGGCTGGAACCTTCCTGGGGTACAACGTTCCAGTCCTGCCGACCATGGCCGCTATGGCCATCGCCTATGGCGTGGGAGAAGGAACGGGACGACTTGCCTGCATCAGTTTCGGCTGCTGCTATGGCAAGTCCGTCAACGATCTGCCTTCTGGTCTGCGGAAACTATTGTCCCCCATCGGCATGACCTTTTCGGGGAAGACAAAGAAAATCGCCTATGCTCACAGTCTTGATGGACATGCTGTTGTTCCGATCCAGGCGATGACAGCCATCGTGTATTCTGCAACGAGCCTGTATGGAAGCTGGCTGTTTCTGAATTCGTCTTTCGAGGCTGCCTTTACAATCGTCATCGGGATATCCCAGGGATGGCGAATCCTTTCCGAGTTTCTCCGGGCCGATTACCGCGGGAATAATAAATTTACCTCCTATCAGCGGATGTCCCTTCTTTCATTGCCCTACGCGGCAGGACTGCTATTTTTCTTTCCCCAATCTGCCATGAGCGCACCCTCAATTGAAGCCGGACTGAAGTCGATCTGGTCTCCGGGCATGATATTGTTTCTACAGGGATTGTGGGCGATCATTTTCCTCTACACGGGAAAGAGCAAGGTAACAGCGGCCAGAATTTCTTTTCACGTGGTCAAGGACAGAATCTGAAAGGAACGAACAGAAGGTTTACTGAAGACGTCATGACCACAAAAAAGAAAGGCCTGCTAAGGATGAAAGAGATCAATGATGCGATGCCAACCCCTTTCGTTACTGAAGATTCTGCAAGGACATCTTCTACGGAGATGCGGATCACAGAGAGTCATTATGAAGAAATGTTCGAAAATTTGCTGGAAGGGGTCGGCATCGTTGATGGAGAGGGAAACATACTCTTTGCCAATGAAAAGCTGGCCCGAATTCTCGGATGTGAAGTTGCGGAAATTCTCAAGGAAAATATTTCTGCAGTGGTCATTCCTTCTCAGAAAAGCCAGCTTGAACGCTTGCGCAGGACCTGTCACCGTGGGACACGACGGTTGACGGAAATGGAACTCCTGCGGCGGGATGCCAGCCCCGTCCGCACGCTCATCTCCATTATCCCTTTATGTGGCGATCCCGATAAGAAGGATGCCGTGATGATCCTGGTCCTGGATATCACCAAACGCAAACGGATCGAAGAAGATTTGGATCAGGCGGAGAAAAAATACCGGAACATTTTCGAGAACTCCATCGATGGCCTCTTTCAATCGAACAGCCGGGATGAGTTGATCAGCGCCAATCCGGCCATGGCCCATATTTTCGGCTACAGTTCAACCTCCGAATTTATAACCGCCGTCAATTCCAGAAAACAAACTCTTTACGCGGATTCGAAATACGACCGCAAGCTGAAGAGTCTTTTGCGGCGGCAGGACAGCGTCTACAATTTTGAATTCCGTGCCGTGCAGCGGCTGGGAAAGCAGATCTGGATCAATGAAAATATCCGTTCTGTTCGGGATGAACGTGGAAACCTGCTTTATTACGAGGGAACGCTCCAGGATATTACGGAAAAGAAACATCTGGAAAATGAGCTATTCCAGTCGAAAAAAATGGAGGCCATCGGCAGAATTGCAGGAGGGATTGCCCACGACTTTAATAATATCTTAACTGCAATTATGGGAAATGCGGCCATGGGGGAACGATGCCTCGATCCACGAAGTTCGGCAGCGAAAAGAATCCAGGCCATCAAGGATGCTGCAGATCAAGCGGGACAATTGACACGGCAGCTGTTAAGCATCAGCAGGAAGCAGAAAGTACACCCTGTACTGATGAATCTCAATTCTTCGGTCATCAGTGTCGGAAAAATCCTGGAGCGTATTCTCGGAGAGGACATTGATCTGAACGTAGCCCTGAATGAAAACTTGAAGAGTATTTATGCCGATCCTTCACAGATTGAACAGGTTATCCTCAACCTGTCCGTCAACGCCAGGGACGCCATGAACCAGGGCGGCAGGCTGTCGATTTCAACGGAAAATGTCAATCTGAATCAGGAATTCTGCCGTAATCATCCAGATGCAGTTCCAGGGGAATATGTAAGGCTTTCCGTTTCGGACACAGGAACGGGTATTCCAAAAGAGAGCCTGGGATACATCTTCGAGCCCTTTTATACGACGAAGAAAACGGGAACCGGATTTGGCCTTTCTATTGTTTACAGTGTCATCAAGAGGTATGCAGGTCACATCGAAATCGATACGGCTGTCAGGAATGGCACGAAGTTCAGCATTTATCTCCCCGCTGTTTCAGGGATACCCAAAATTCCCCGAACCTGTTCCGTTACGGAAGGAATGACCATTCCCAGGGGGAAAACGATTCTGATTGTTGAAGATGAAGAAACCATCCGGGAAGTGCTTTCGGAGATCCTGCAGGAGATGGGGTGCAAAACATTTTCCGCCCCCACTGCTGAAGAGGCTTTGGAAAGATTCCACCATTTTGGTGAGCCGATTGATCTGCTGATTACCGATGTCATTCTGCCGGGGAAAAGGGGGCCGGAAATGGCCGAGGAATTGAAAATTTTCCAACCCGATATGAATATCCTTTACATGTCGGGATATCCATTAGAAAAGTTCCACAGCACAGAGATAGATGTTGATCCGGTATCCTTTATCGCAAAACCTTTTACGCCCGCCATGATTCTCGATAAACTGCGGCAGATTTTTTCCCAAAAAGAATTTAAAATGCCCGTTTCTTGATGAGTCGAACATCCCATGCCGTAAAAGATCACATATAATCATGAAAAGAACAAAAATTGTTTGTACGATTTCTGACAGGAATTGCGAAGTATCCTTTTTGAGGAAACTATACAAGGCAGGAATGAATGTCGTGCGCCTCAACACAGCCCATATGACTCTTGAACAGGCGAAAAAGGTTATCGAGAATGTCCGGATTGTATCGGATAAGATCGCCATCCTGGTGGATACCAAAGGCCCTGAAATACGAACCACCGGGACTCGGGAACCTATCGAGGTGACTGACGGAGACTTCTTGATGATCAAAGGCGACCCGGACAAGGAAAGTTCGAAAAGGTGCCTGTATGTCAATTATCCTGAGTTCGTCCAGGATGTTCCCCTTAATAGCCCGCTGCTCATCGATGACGGTGCCCTGAGGATGGTTGTTATCGAGAAAAATGAAGAGTATCTCCTCTGCGAAGCAAAGAATGTCGGCAAGATCGAAAGCAGAAAAAGTATCAACGTCCCATCGGTTTCTTTCGGACTTCCTTCGCTCAGCAAAAAAGACAAGGACTTTGTTGACTTCTGTATTCAGCAGGATGTTGATTTTATCGCCCATTCCTTTGTTAGAAACAAAGCGGACATTCAGGCCGTGCAGGAGATTCTGAATAAACACGATAGTCAAATTAAAATTATTGCAAAAATCGAGAATCAGGCCGGGGTAGACAACCTGGATGAAATTCTGGATTGTGCCTATGGGGTCATGGTTGCAAGAGGGGACCTGGGCATTGAAATGCCCTACGAGAAGATTCCCGGAACACAGAGGCTTATCATTAGTAAGTGCATCGCTTGCCGCAAACCGGTCATCATCGCTACTCAGATGCTCCATTCCATGATTGACAATCCAAGCCCCACCCGTGCGGAAGTCAGCGATATTGCCAATGCCATATTCAGTAAAACTGACGCCATCATGCTGAGCGGAGAAACAGCTTATGGCAAATATCCTTATGAGGCAGTGGAAACAATGGCCCGCGTTGCCCGGGAAGTAGAAAAATCGCGCAGCGATATTCATGAAATCCCGATGGTCGTACTCAGTAACAAACGATCTGCCTACCTGACAAAAACTGCTGTTGAAGCAGCCAGTGCAATAAATGCAAAAGCTATCGTCGCCGACAGTGAAACAGGCCGCTCCATACGCAATATGGCTGGTTACCGGGGAAGAAAACCGATCTTTGCCTTTTGCTACAACAAACGTACGGTCCGCGAATTGGCCCTTTCGTACGGAGTCTTTGCCGAGGCGATAGAAGAAACGAAAAACAGTTATGAATTTGTCTCCAGGGCATTGGCAAAACTCTTGGAGGAGAATCGTATCAAAGAAGAAGATCTTGTCGTTGTCATCGCCGGGAACTACGGGAGCAATTTCGGGGCCTCCTTTATCGAAATCAGCCCGGTGGAAATCCTCCTGAACCGCCATGAAATCTATCGCGACAGAAATTGAGGGTGAGTTCCTTTGAAAGGAGGCACTCTTAAAGCAAAACGGCCATGCGATCGGCCAGATCGCTGCGGGCACTCTTTTCAAGGTTCAAATAGCAGAAATCTTCCTCATTGATCAGTCTCGCGATCAGGTAAGCCAGCCCGTTGCTCTCCGCGTCCAGGTAGGGAGTATCGATCTGACCCATGTCGCCTGTAAAGACGATTTTGCTGCCTTCACCCAGTCTGGTGACGAGGGTTTTGACATCAAGGGGCCGAAGATTCTGGGCCTCGTCTATGATGATGTACCGCCCCGGCAAGCTCCGGCCTCGAATATAGGTGAGATTGCCGATCTCCCAAAAGCCTTTGTCGAGAAGATACTGATAGCTCTTGTATTCTCTTTTGCCAAGTTTCTTGTTTTCATAGACATCCTTCGGCGTCTTGTACAGGACATCCAAGTTATCATAGATGGGCTGCATCCAGGGGTCGATTTTTTCCAGAAGATCTCCTGGAAGAAAACCAAGATCATAGCCGTTCATAGGCACCGGTGGCCGAGCGACCATCACCCGGTCATAAAGGGGACCTCCCTTCTTGGTCATCTGGTGCAAAGCGGCGGCCAGAGCCAGCAGAGTCTTTCCCGACCCCGCCTTGCCCGTCAGGGCCACGACGCTGATCTCCGGGCAGGTCAGAGCGTCCATGGCGCACACCTGCCCGGTATTCTTCGGCGATATGCCGTTCAAATCGCGATTGGCGCGTATAGCGCATCGCAGGCCGGTCGACCAGAGGCGATACATATCGTTTCCCAGGAATTGGTATCGCACCGATCGGATGGTGTTGCCATCAACCTCACCCTTCAAAATGGATCCATACTTTTGAAAGAGGCTGGTTTTGTCCCGCCTGTAGTCCTGGGCAGGGACATTAACGGCGCCGGCCTTGATCCGAACGGAGGTATCCTTGGAGACGATGACCACGTTGGGAACCTGTTTTTCTTTCAGCGCCATGGCGCAGGAAATGATCAGATTGTCGGATTTGTGTTCGCGGAAGTAATTTTCTTCGTTCACTTCCACGCGAAGAAAACCTCCACCGGGCAGAGGTACTCCCCGGGACACATCCCCCCGGGCCGAATAGATCCCGATGTTCCTCAAGGCCCTGCGGGCTGAATAGGGCACTTCGCCGGCGCCGGACTTCAGTGAATCAAGTTCCTCGATCACTCGAATAGGAAGCACCACATGATTCTCCTCAAAGGATTCAAGGGCATTGAAATCGTGAATCAGAACGTTTGTATCCAGAACGAATGTTTTCTTTTTCGCTCCCTCTTCCCCTTTCGTTGAACATGGCTTCTCCATAACGTCATCTCCTGCCTGAACGGATGTTTGAAGAACGCTCCAAACGTTAAGATGTTAAATGTCCAAGTTCATTAAACTCCGTGTGTTTATACAAACTGTAAGTCAATAGAACAGAGAAATGTTACACCCATATGAAAGTACTATTAAGGAAATATAAAATCTTGCGCACCCCAAAAAAGATTTAACCGTTATGTCATGAACACGTTACGGTTTTTAAACACGCGACGTGTATAGAATGGGCTGCTGTTGCCAATACGATCAATAAAGGTGGGGCGAAAAGAGATGGAAGGGAATAATTTGTCGGAGTTTAAGAAACATCGCCAATCCATGGAAGATCTCTGCCGGATTCTGGAGTTGCCTTGGGAGAAGATTTCACCCATCTATGTTCGGGAACTGAAGCGAATGCAAAACAGAGCAAAAATAAGGGAATATCTTCCTGTTCTTGTCAGCCGGCACGTGAAGGATATTCTTCGGAAACTTTGAAATAACAAAGTAACTTCCGGGATTCAGACAAAAGAGGATTAACGAAAGGGGGCGGAATTGAAATCAACCGGTCCTTTTTTATTTTTCTGTCCGTAGGAGAGAACGAAACTCGAAGGGCTGTCCCCAGTGAGGACCTGCTTTTCATTAAAAATTCATTTTACCGTAACAATCCTTTCATGTCGTTTTGCTATAAGAACCTCATATTTAAAGAATCCCCGGCCGGGGGGGGGAGAAACAGCACCGTGGCAGGAGAGGAGGTGATGAGGCGGATATCGAGGGTATCCCGTTCTCTATTTTTTGCGCAACGACACAGTAAGAAGACCATGATTTTCAAAAATGACAAAAACGAGAGGTGCGAAACATGCCTGAAATCAAGAAAACCATCATGACCTGCCTCGGGGCGGCTGCCATGGTCATTGCTCTGGGCCAGCCTGCAGACGCCTATATGGCAGCTAAAAACATTATCCTGATGATCAGCGACGGCCAGGGATTCAACACTGTCAAAGCCACGGAATATTACTCGGGAACCAAAGCCGTCTATGAATCGTTTTCCGTGAGGGGTTCCATGAATACAAGCTCTGCCGGTAAACTGGGATCTTATGTGGGAAAGCCTTACGATTCCGGTCAGATGTGGACGAATTTCAATTATCAGAAATCCGGTGCAACCGACTCGTCATCGGCAGCGACCGCCATGTATTCAGGCGTTAAGATCTATGACAACCAGATGAACAAGACAACGACTGGAGCAGACCTGACCACGTTCTTTGAAAAAGTCGCCGGCCAGGGCAAGGCAACCGGTGCCGTCTCGACGGTTAATTTTAATCATGCCACACCGGCTGCCGTGGTGGCTAAGACAACAAACCGCAATGATTACAATGCAATAACCAATCAGATGATTCAAAGCAAACTAAATGTCATCATGGGGGCCGGCCATCCCATCTACGATAATGATGGCCAGTCCGTTGCGGCTGATTATGGAATCGTCGGCAGCAAGGCGAACTGGGACGCCATGGTGAGCGGTGCCAACGGCCGAAGCTTCATCGAGCACAAATCCCAGTTCGAGGCCCTGGCCAATGGGACGATGATTGTCGACAAAGTATTCGGTGTAGCCCAAGTACGCGATACCCTTCAGGACTCGCGATCAGGCGTGCCTGCTTCTTCAAGGAACAGCAGCGTGCCTGATCTTGCCACCATGACAAAGGCGGCCTTGAATGTCCTCGACAACGATGCCGACGGCTTTGCGGTCATGATCGAAGGGGGGGCCGTGGACTGGGCCAACCACGCGAACAACCTGCAGCGGGCCATTGATGAAGAGATCGACTTCAACAACGCTGTTCAATCCGTGGTGGATTACCTGAATGCAGGTACCAGCGGGAACGATTGGAGCAACACCCTCCTCATTGTGACCGCTGACCACGAGTGTGGAGCCCTTTGGGGACCGGAAACCGGAGTCTTCAATCAGGTCGTCGACAACGGAGTCGGCAGTCTGCCCGGTGCGGCATACAACTCCGGCAGCCACACAAACGCCCTGGTGCCCTTCTATGCTGAAGGAGCGGATGCCGGTCTCTTCCTGACGTATCTGACCGGAAGCGATCCAGACATGGCGGCCATGTATGGCATCGATGCGGCATTCAACTGGTACATCGACAATACCGATATCTTCAAGGTCATGGATGCTGCCAATGCGGCGCCAGTTCCGATTCCTGCGAGTGTCCTGCTCCTGGCTCCGGGATTTGGAGGACTTCTCATTATGCGAAGGAAGTGGACGAATACATAACGTTCAAACGTATTTCGAGAGACCTTGAATCGTTGGGCCATGAGGTCGATGGCCTCTCCGGCTGCAAGGAGACCATGGGCGGGAATAATCTCCGGCCCGTGGTTTCCATCACCTGCCTGCATAGAGATGATGTTTCCGATGTGGATGAATGCTCGGCGCTTCTTGCCGTTGAAGGGGTCGTTTATCCTGGTGGTCCGGGCCTGGTTTTTCGGCGGTCTGCGGAGACCGGCAGGGTGTTGTCCATCGAAAGAAACGCTTTATTCGGACGAGACGGTCACGTCAATCACTGCAGGAAAAGAGTCCGGGAAGCCCTGTCATATCCTCTTCCGATCTCTGTGAGGCCGGATGATTCCACGTCCCAGAATCGGTTCTTTGATCGGTTTCACCCAATGCCGGATATCGTCCCTATTGATGCGGCA
>MVRU01000056.1 GCA_002067745.1 Syntrophus sp. PtaU1.Bin005 | reverse complement strand
ATGAAGTCCCGTTATCCGGCGCGGCGACGGTGCGCAGCCTCTACACCCCAGCGGATGGCCGCCAGCAGTCCGAGAAAGGCCAATGCCAAGGAGCACCAGACCAGGGCTTCGAACGCCAGCAGATAATACTGGGACGGATCGACCGCGATCCGTCCCAGTACAAAGCCCACAATAATCAGGGGAATGAGCGCCGCAAGCCTCCAGAAGCCTCTCCAGCGCCGAAGAGCGAAGATCTCTGCGATAAGAAACCCGATAAAAAGTGCGAACACAAGATCCATTAACATGGCTGATTTTCTTCTTTCCTGTTTTCCGGCAACCGGTCGCCGTGTGAGGTTTGAAATGAGCGCGGGGTATTTTCCGGAAAATGTTCCGGGAATTTCATATCTCTTCCTCCTTGAGGAACAGCAGGTGATATTCCGATTCGGTCAGATATCTCTTCAGCATTTTTCCCATCACATCGAATACCTCCGCTAAATCTTCATCGCTCATCCGTTTCAGGATCGTTTTCATCAAAGAGTCATCGGAAAATTTTTGCAGGTACAACTGAACGGTGTCTTCATCGGTCTGCCTGTCCAGGCCATAGCCTACAAGCCCCTCATAGGTTTCCACAAATCGGTGGGTGTGTTTTATCATAACAGTGTGTCAGCCCCTTTTCTGGTTTCATTATGTTACGATGTTCAATAAATCAAATCTGGGGGAAGATATCAACCAGATCATGGCAAAAGGAATCATGGCGATGTCTATCCCGTCCCTTTGCCCGGTGGGCGTCGTGAAAGGACTAAAAGAACGATGCGCAGAAATGCAACTTTCTCTCTCGGACAATGTTCCATTATTGCAATGCTTCATCCTGTCACTGCTTCATGAATAGATTGAAAGCTCTTTAAATCTTAATGGATTACAACTTAAAAAGTCTCTTGTTGCTTCTGGCATGCTTCGTGATGATGAGGGACAGTGGGGAGCGCAAAATATGAAATCAGCCATTCCGGTTTGCGGGCAGGACATTGCACTGGTTTTTGATGATGCGGATTTCCTGCTTCTTATCGAAGATGGGGAAAAGGGATTCCTCAAAGAGGAGCGGTTGCGCTGTTCTGGAAAAACGATGATCGACAGAGCGAACCAGCTCAAATCTCTTGATGTGGATCTGCTGATCTGCGGGGCTATTTCGTGTCCTCTGCAGCGAATGATTGAAGCGATGGGGATTGCCATCATTCCCTTTGTACGGGGAGAGGCGATGGAGGTGTTTGATGCCTATTGCAGGAATCGTCTCGAAGATCGGCGATTCTTTATGCCGGGAAGACGTGTCCTGCCGGACGGGCGCATCTGCCGAGGATCTCAAGGATGGTTTCGAAACCGTCGAGGAAGGAAGGCACCGAAATGAACATAGCGATTACATCTTGCGGCAGGGAGAAGGACAGTCAACCGGATATGAGCTTCGGGCGGGCGAAATGGTTCATCTTTTACGACGAGGACACGGGGCGGTTTGAAGCCCGCGAAAATTCGGATAATGTCGAGGCGGCCCATGGTGCGGGAATCCAGGCCGCACAACGAGTGGCGGATTTCGGTGCCGACGTGGTGCTGACGGGCAATATCGGGCCCAACGCGTTCCGGACGCTTAAGGCTGCGGGGATAAGGATTTTTCTCTTCGGCAAGGATCGCAAAAGTGTGGCGGAGGTTCTCCAGGGTTGGAAGGCCGGCGAATTTTCCGAAGCGGCGGGAGCGACGAACAAGGGCCATCGAGCCTGAAGGCAGGCAGGAGAGAACTCCTTAAGCAGGAACAACCGACCTGCCGTAATCGAATGGAAACGGCCTGTTTCCCATGCATCGTCTTCCGGCAGAGGAATAACATCAGACGGGGCGAACAATTAAGGTGCTCCCAAAAAATTTCTGTCGAATATACAGCAATCACTAAGGAAAAGGAGAAAGGCGTTATGAGTTCAAAGGATACAGATCATTCCCCGGAGAACGGCGAGTGTCCGGTGGAGGGGGGACAGCCGGACAGATCGATGGAGAATCTCAGCGATGATGAGAAAGTGAAGAGAAACATGCAGCGCATTGCCCATAAAATCCTGGTGCTGTCAGGAAAAGGCGGTGTCGGCAAAAGCACCGTCGCCGTCAATCTGGCGATTGCCCTCGCCCTCGAAGGAAAGCGCGTTGGGCTTCTGGATGTGGATTTCCATGGCCCAAGCATTCCAACGCTTCTTCACCTGGAGGGGAGGAGGCCGCAGGCAACGGAAACGGGGCTGCTTCCCATTTTGATTCAGGGCGGAATGAAGGTGATGTCCCTGGGATTTCTGCTGGCAAAGCCGGAAGATGCCGTCATCTGGCGCGGGCCTCTGAAAATCCATGCCATCAAGCAGCTGCTCGGAGACGTTGAATGGGGGGAGCTGGACTATCTCGTCATCGATTTTCCTCCCGGCACGGGAGACGAACCGCTCACCGTGGCCCAGACCATACCGGAGGCGGATGGGGCGGTGGTCGTGACAACGCCCCAGGATGTATCGACGATCGATGTCAGCAAATCCGTGACGTTCTGCCGGCAGCTGAACATCCCTGTCCTCGGCGTCATCGAAAACATGAGCGGCCTGATCTGTCCGCACTGCTCGAAGGTGATCGACCTCTTCAAACAGGGAGGCGGTGAGGCAATGGCCAGGCGGATGGAGGTGCCCTTTCTGGGCAGGGTTCCCCTCGATCCCCAGATCGTGACATCCTCGGATGAGGGAAAGCCCTTCATCTACTACCATCAGAATACCGAGGCCGCGGCAGCGTTCAAGCGGATCGTCGAACCGCTGCTCGATCTCTGATGAAGGAAATGAGGGAATTGGATAAAAGGATGAAGCGCGGAACGTCCACGGTGACGCCATGAACATTCGAGTCGTGGCGACAGGGTCGACCCCCCGGGAGCGCAGAGAGAGGCGATGGGGTCTTTCACTCCTCCTCGGGAACTCCGTGCTTCTTGATACCTTCGGCATGCCGTCCGTGTTCCGGGAGAACCTCTGCCGAACGGCTGAAGACGTTTCCCGGATCCGGCATGTCGTCCTCTCTCACGAGCATTGGGACCATGTGGACGGTCTGGTGGCGCTTGCAGAGCAGAATCCAAAGGCCACCGTCTATATCTGCCCCTCCACGGAACGTTCGGTAAAGGCCTGGATCAAGGGGTTGGGAATGCCGGTGGTGGAAGTGGCCGATTGGCTCGAAATTGAAAAGGGCGTTTTCCTGTCGGGCGAAATCGCCGGAACGTGGAGCGGGAATCCCCTGTGGGAGCAGTTTATGGTGATTCAGGAGCCGCCGGGACTTTCCGTTCTGACGGGATGCGCTCATCCGGGCCTTTCCCCGATCCTTCAGTGCGTGCGGAGACGGTTTCCCGACCCGGTTACCCTGTTGATGGGCGGTTTTCACCTGCTGAACAGCTCCAGGGAAGAGATATCGGTGGAAATTGCCGCTTTGCGGATGTTCGGCGTTCAGCGGGTCGCTCCAACGCATTGTACGGGGGAACTTGCTGTCCAGATGCTGCGCGATGCCTTCGGGAACCGCTTTCTCGATGTGGAGGAGGGCGGCCTGATCAATACGCAATCGGATTGAAGATGGCCCTGAAACCTGCGGAAGGCGCGGAACATCGGGCAAATAACCCGCCGCTTCCGCCTGTTCCATCAAAAATAAAAACGGTCCGGGATTCTCAACTCCGGGCATTACGCATAAGGGAAACGGAATAACATGTTTTTACCAAATAAAATTTTCTTCACGAAAGGCGTTGGGACTCATCGGGCGGAGCTGCACTCCTTTGAACTGGCCCTTCGGGATGCGGGAATCGAAAAGTGCAATCTGGTGCAGGTGTCCAGCATCATGCCTCCCGGCTGCCGGGTGATTTCGAGAACGGAAGGCCTGCGTTTTTTGAAACCCGGCTCAATCACCTACTGCGTCATGAGCCGCTGCGCCAGCAATGAACCCAGAAGGCTGCTGGCGGCCTCTGTCGGCTGCGCCATCCCGGCGGATAAGACCACTTACGGTTACATCAGCGAACATCACGCCTTCGGGCAGACGGAAAGGCAGGCCGGAGAGTATGCGGAAGATCTGGCGGCGGCGATGCTGGCGTCCACCCTGGGAATCGATTTTAACATTGAAGAAAGCTGGGATGAAAAAAAGGAGATTTTTAAAATCAGCGGAAAGATTGTGGGCACCAGAAACGTCACTCAGTCCAGTATCGTAAAAGGCACGGATTACACGACCGTCCTGGCGGCCGCCGTATTCGTGTTTTCCTGAAGATTCGCACAAGGGGAAGGCGACCATCCTTGCAGGGAAGCCGTCGAAAAGAAATCATTCCAATTCCAACGTCAGGGTGATATTTAGGAGCTCTTGTCAGGCCCTCGAGGCAGGGCCGTGATATGGATCCGCACCAACCGGAGAATGGGAATGACGGTCTTCAATCTGCTGATGACGGTGTTGGCGATCACAGGGGTGGCCCTTCTGTGGTTCGTTCTTCACTATTATCTGAATTCTCTCATGGAGAATCCCGACGGGATTGCGAAGGTGACCGGTTCATGCGGTGACACCATGGAGATCGCCCTGAAGTTCAACGGACCGAAGGTCGAGGATGTTCATTGCTGGACCGATGGCTGCGCGATCAGCAAGATGTGCGTGGAGACGGTGGGGATGCTTGCCCGCGGCAAGACGTTTCCGGAGTTGAACACCATCGATACGACGGCCATCCTGGAGCGGGTCGGGAAGCTGCCGGACACGCACATGCACTGCGCTGTTCTGGCCGAGACGACCTTGAAGAAGGCTCTCTCCGATTACAGGCAGAAGAACCCCGGGGGGAACTTCCGTGGAGAAGAGGGCAGTGGGGCCGGCCCTGCAACGGGTGATCGGGGCATCCCGGACGGCGTTTCCAGGACGGTGGGAGCGGGCTATGTGGTCTACCTTTTTCCTTCTGCCAACTACGTCATGAAGGCGGAAAAAATCCTCAAGGGACTCGGGATCAGCTACAAGATCATTCCCGTTCCCCGCCATCTCAGTTCCGACTGCGGCGTTTGCCTGCGGATCAGCCGGGATCAGCAGGAGCGGGTCGGTGAGGCCCTGCGGGAAAAGGTTCCCTGGGAGCACCTGGCTGCCCTCTGAAAAGAAATAAGGATCCTGAAGGAGGATCTGAAGCCGTGAGCGACGTTTGACGGATCTGTTTCGAAACGGCAGTTTTTTAAAGGTTGAAAGGGCGTGTCCTGAAAAACCTCGAAGATGTCTTTTGCCGGAGACATCCATCTCTGATGAAAAGGAAATAGTTGCAGCAATGTGGGAATATACGGATAAGGTCATGGAGCACTTCTGGAAACCCCGCAATGTAGGGGAAATCGCCGATCCAGACGGTGTGGGGGAAGTCGGTTCCATTGCCTGCGGCGACGTACTGCGCCTGACGTTCAAAGTGGATGAAAACAAAAGGATCACGGAGGCGAAATTCAAAACATTCGGCTGCGCCAGTGCGATTGCGGCGGCGTCGGCCTTGACGGAGATGCTCAAGGGCTTGACCGTGGAAGAGGCTGAAAAGATCACAAATCAGGACATCGCCGCTTCCCTCGGGGGGCTGCCTCCGCAGAAGATGCACTGTTCCGTTCTTGGGGAGCAGGTTCTCGAAAAAGCGATTGCCTACTATAGAGGGCAGCCGGGGGAAACCGAAGCAGAAGAGATTATCTGTGAATGCTTCGGCGTGACGGATCAGGAAATTCTGAAGGCCGTTTCAGAAAATGGTCTGGATGCCCTGGAAGACGTGACGAACTACACGAAGGCGGGGGGCGGCTGCGGAAGCTGCCATGGGAAGATCCAGAGGATTCTCGGTTGGGTGCGCGCCGAAGCCCGCAAGCCTCGCGGTCAGAAATTGGTGCAGATCGGGAAATTTCCGGCTGTTGCAGAAGGCCTGGACGTGAAAGGGGATACATGCCAGGGAGCGGGCTGACGGGCGGCTGGGGGGGACCCCTGTCGAGAAGAGCGGTCCTGCCCGGGATTTGCGGTGTTTCGTGAGGGATCAGGGCTTCGCCGGAGCTGCCGGCCCGAAGATCCGATCCGTCAGCTTCACGTACCAGGCGGCGGATTGGACCTGGATGATGTAGGCCAGGGCGATGACCAGAGCCGCTTCAGACCCCCGGGGGCCGAAGGCGTTCATGGCGATGGCCAGGGCGATGGAAAGGTTGCGCATCACGGTGCCGTAGACCAGGGCGATGGCGTCTCCCCTGGGAAGCAGGCTTTTTCCCGTTATCGTGCTCAGGCTGTAATTGAAAAGATAGAGAAGCAAAAGAGGCACAAAGATGCCGATCAGCTGCTGAGGCTGTTCGGCAACCGCCCGGGCCTTTACAGCGATGGCGATGAATACGATTCCCAGAACGCCGATGGTGGACAGGGCCGGAAAGCGGGGCGCCCAAACGTCCTGGAAGCCCTTCTGTCCCACCTTCGCCACCAGGGCCTGCTGGGTGGCAAAGCCCGCGGCCATGGGAAGAAAGACGATGAAGGCGATCTGCGTCATGACGGCCGCCGTATCGACGGTGACCTGGGTTCCCAGGAGCCATTGCACGTAAAAGGGCGTGGCCAGCGATCCGAGGATGAGGCCTATCACCGTCATTTTCACGGCCGCCTCAAGATTGCCCTTGGCAAAGCCTGTCCAGGAAATGGTCATCCCGCTTGTGGGAACCAGGGAAGCCAGGAGCAGGCCCAGGGCCATGAAGTGGCTTTCGGGGAAGAATATTTTTCCCAAACCGAAGGCGGCGAAGGGAATGACCGCGAAATTGATGAGCTGAGTTAGGAGCTGGGCTCTGCCGTCGCCCCCCTCCAGCACCTTCTTTATCCTGAGGGTCACCATCATGGGATAGACCATCAGGAAGGTGAAGGGGACGATCAGGGACTTGACCCACCCGGCATCGGTGACCAAGCCGTAACAAAATCCGGCCGCCATCAAAAGGGGGATGGCGATGACCAGATTCTTGTTGATGGACGAAAGAAAAGACCACATGGCGCGATGTTTTCTCCAGGAGGGGATCCGCTGCGATCATGCCGGGCCATGAGACAGTGGAGCCCCTTGATCAGCGGGTGAGCCGGATCGCCTAATCCAGAATCCCCTTGATGCACTTCAAGGTGCTTATCACTATTTCAGCATCATGTGCCGTTGAATGTTCCGGCAACTGGGACATGATTCCCAGTCCCTCGGTGGCCTCATGGAATTCCTCCGGCGACAGAGAGCTCACGACCGCACAATTGATCATGGGGTTGACGTTCACAAGTCTCCGTGACAGTTCAATGCCCGTCATGTCCCCCAGGTTTTCGTCGGCCACGACGAGATCCGCCGTGCGGCCTGAAAGCAGCGTCAAGGCCTCTTCTCCCGATGAAGCCGTCTCCAGTTCAACCTCTTTGTATCCGCCCAGGGCGGATGACAGGCTGCTCAACGAATCGGCATCCCGCCTCACCAACAATATTTTCAGCATGACATCCCCCTGAATCGTCATCCGCGAGCCGCAGCTAAAAAAGGACAGGGATTGCCGGCGGTTTGCTGATCCTGCCCCTCGCCGTCGGCCCTGTCCCGCTTTTATGGCTTTTCGTTATTGAGTTACCAGTTACCTTCCACATTCTCCTTGTCTGCAAAAGTCAGCTTTCCGTCCAGAAACGCCTGAACGGCTTCTCTTACCGTGCCGGAGGCGTCATTCGCAACCTTTACGCCGGCGGCATTGAGGGTTTTGAAGGCGTTGGGTCCGCAGAAGCCGGTGAGCAGGACTGCCGCGCCCTTGTTGTGGACGTCGGCCGCAGCCTGGATGCCCGCCCCTTTAAGAGAATTCACATTCTCCCTGTTGTCCAGAACCTCGAACGCCATGGTTTCCGAATCCACGATAAGGATATAGGCCGCCCTGCCGAAGCGGGGATCGACCTGGGAATCAAGTTCCCTGCCCTGAGATGTGACGGCAATTTTCATTACGGGTCTCCTCCCTCCTATCTTCCGCCACCACCGCCGCAGACCTGGTCATCCTCGATCATGGGCAGTTTCCCTGCGATGAGGTCTTCAACAACGGGCCTGATTTCAGGCCGCGTCACATCATAGTACACATTGATGCCGACCTGGCGGAAACCCATCAGGGGCCTCAACCCGATCCCGCCGACGACCAGCGCATTCACATTGTGCTGTGCAAGCAGGTTAACAGGCACCATGCACCCTCCCTGGACGTGGCTCTGATTTGCAATCGTGCTTACGTTTTCGATTTCGCCGCCTTTAACGTCCACCAGGGTAAAGACGTCGCAATGGCCGAAATGGCCTGATCTGTGGCCATCGAGGCCGCCGGTTTCCATCGACGGAATAGCGATTCTTCCATCCTTCATTTTTCATATCCTCCTTAAATTACGATCCAATCGTTTTTATCTTCTCTTCTTCGGACTCCTGGCTATGGCAGGATTTCCAATTCCCGGCCGTGGCCTGGAAGGGCGCCCTCTTGAAAACTGCCCGGTCAGGCCTGGTTGATCTGCAGCCTTTCCGCAATCCTTTCCCAGATTCGACTGACCCTGAGCGCGGACTCGGACCGGGGATCATACTCAAGCAGGGTTTGACCTTGAACCATGGCCTTCGTGAAGACCGGGTCAAAGGGGACCCCCGGAAGGACTTCAATGCCCTTTCCCCTTGCCAGGTCCTCTATGGCCCCGGTTTCATCCGGGTTCAGGTCGGATTTGTTGACGCAGACCATGGCCGGGATTCTGAACTGCCCAGCCAGCTCGGCAACCCTCATCATATCGTGCTTTCCCGATAAGGTGGGCTCCACCACAATGAGCACGGCGCTGGCCGTTCCGATGGATGCAATGACGGGACACCCTATCCCGGGCGGTCCGTCTGTCAAGATCAGATCCAGCTTCTGCTCTTCAGCCAGCTTTGCCGCCTGCTGCCTCACGACGGTCACCAGCCTTCCTGAGTTCTCCTCCGCAATTCCCAGCCTGGCGTGGACCATGGGGCCAAAACGTGTCCGGGAAATAAACCATTCACCGCATGTGCTCAGTGGGAAGTCGATGGCCTCTTCCGGGCAGAAATACACGCAAACTCCACAGCCTTCGCAGTCTAGGTGCGAGACAATAAAATCCTCATCAATGGCGCTCCAGCGGCATAGATCGCGGCAGAGGCCGCATCTCAGGCATTTCTCCGGATTGATGATCGCTTTATGGCCGCCCTGAAAATCATGCCGTTCGATGATTTCCGGCGCCATGAGCAGGTGTAGATCCGCAGCGTCCACATCGGCATCACAGAGGACCATGCCCTTCGCGAGCGATGCGAAAGCCGCGGTGAGGCTTGTCTTTCCCGTTCCCCCTTTTCCGCTTATAACAACCAGTTCTTTCATGAGGACTTTTCCCGTTTCACAAGAGAGTCGATGCGCCGGTATAACTCCATAAACTTTTCCTTCCATCCCGGCATGTTTTCAGACAGAAGTTCACCCCGGGAATAGGCCTCGGCAATGCCTCGATCGAAGGGGATTTCCATCAGAACCGGGAGCGATTCCTCCCTGGCGTATTCCTTCACCTTCCCATACCCTATGTCGGAGCGGTTGATGACCAGGCCGCAGGGGATGCCGAGCATTCTGACCGCCCCGAGCGCCAGTTTCAGGTCATGGAGGCCGAAGGGGGTCGGCTCCGTGACCAGAAGAACGAAATCGGCTCCCTTCATGGCCGCGATGACGGGACAGGATGTGCCCGGCGGCGCGTCAATGATCGTCAGTCCCTCCGCTGCCGTCTGGGCGCGGACTTCTCTTATGAGAGGGGGAGACATCGCCTCTCCGATTCTTAATTGTCCGTCCACGAATTCAAGCCCATTGCGTCGCCCCTTCCGGATGGTTCCCAGTCCCCGCTCCTTCCACCGGATGGCCTTAACGGGGCACACCATTTCGCAGCCTCCGCAGCTGTGACAGAGATTTTCGAAGGACAACACCGTCTGGCCCAGGACGACCAGTGCCCGAAACTGGCAGATTTCGGCGCATTTCCCGCAGCGGGTGCATTTTTCTTCATCAATTTCAGGGACCGGTGTCGTAACCGTGCGGGTGGATTCAAAGACCGGATTGAGAAACAGATGGGCATTGGGCTCTTCCACATCGCAGTCCATGAGGAGGACCTTCCCGCCCACGGAAGCGGCCAGATTGGTCGCCACCGTTGTCTTTCCCGTTCCGCCTTTTCCGCTTGCCACGCTGATGATCATCATCATCTCCTGTTTGCTTGAAAATACATCCATCCAACGTATCACCAGACCGTTCCCGCCTTGTTCGCATCAGGTGCTTTTCGGGTGAACCTCATCACCCTTTACCGGAACCTCCGTCAGAGGGATGCCTGCCGGTGTTTTGTAATGGCATGGACCATGCCATTACAAAACACCGGCAGGGGCGTGTCATGTATCTACCTGGTTAATCAAACGAAATGGATGAAAATTCTTTGATGGGGGCGATCAGGAGATGGAGGCACAATTGCAATAATGCAATCTCTTCTTTGCACAAGTGCAACGATGCAATACCGCCTGGAGATGCCCTGCCGGGATCACAAAGGCGGAATCGGGTTATTTGGACCGTCCGTCCTGTCTGGGAAGCTCGATATTCAGCCGCTTGATTTTTCGCCACAGGGTTGCGGGGTGAATGCCCAGTCTGGCTGCCGTGCGTTTCCTGGACCAGTTGTTTTCGGCCAGGGCACTGTAAATAAACTCCTTTTCCTGCCCCTTCATGGAAATCGTTCCTGGTTCGGAAGACAGACCCTTTGGGTCTGCTCGGCCGGATCCCTGAAGGAGGTAATCGGGAAGGTGTTTTCTGTCGATCAGGCCGTTTCTGCAGACGACCATCGCATATTCGATGATGTTCTCCAACTCCCGGATATTGCCGGGATAATCGTGGGACATGAGAACCGCCAGCGCCTCCGGCTGAAAGCCCTGAATGTCTTTTCCCTTGCGGCGGTTGAATTTTCCAATGAAGTGTTCCGCCAGGAGGGGAATGTCCTCCTTCCGTTCCCTCAAAGGGGGGAGATAAAGGTTGACCACATTGATCCTGTAGTAGAAGTCCGTCCGGAAGGCCCCTTCTCTGACAAGCTTTTCCAGATCTTTATTGGTTGCCACAATGATCCGCACATCCACCTTTTCCGATTTGGTTCCTCCAAGTGGCTCAAAAACCTTTTCCTGAAGAACGCGGAGGAGCCTGACCTGCATGGCCGGCGAGATGTCTCCGATTTCGTCCAGGAACAGGGTTCCACCATGGGCCAGGGTGATGCGTCCGGGCTTGTCTTTCTTGGCGTCTGTAAAGGCCCCGGCCTTGTAGCCGAACAATTCCGATTCAAGGAGATTGTCCGGCAGGGCTCCGCAGTTGATCGTGATCAGAGGGCCGTCCTTTCTCGAACTCATGGAATGAATGGCCTTTGCAAACAATTCCTTGCCGGTTCCGCTTTCGCCTGAGATGATAACCGTGGCGTCGCTGTCGGACAGCTGTTCCACAATGTGGAAAAGACGATGCATCTCTTTGTTCTTGCTGATGATGTCGTGGAAGGACTGGCGGTTGTACAACTCCTTGCGGAGATTTTCCACCAGGCTGAGATCCCTGAAGGTCTCGACCCCGCCGACGGCCTGTCCCTTTTTGTTTTTAAGGAGGGCGGTGGAGATGCTGATGGGGACGCGCCGTCCTTCGGCATTTTCGATGAATATGGGCTGGTTGACAACGGATTGCCCCGTTTCGACGGTATGCCTGAGAGAGCACGACGTATCGCAGATGCTGGTCCTGAAAACCTCGCGGCATTTCTTCCCCAGGGCCTCCTCTTTCGGTATGCCTGTAATTTTCTCGGCGGCGCGATTGAAGGATGTGATCTTCCATTCGGAATCGACGGTGAAGACACCGTCTTCGATGCTGTCAAGAATAATCTGCGTCTGATTTTCCCGGTCGTTCCTCATTGCCTGAACCGTCATATTGTTGTGGGCTGTTCCCTGTTGGGCTTCGCATGCTTCCCTTACCACTAAAGTGCGCTGCATTGCCACCCTTTCTTCGGTAGGCCCGCTCCGGTTTTCATCGCTCGGACCCCGGCCTTCCGAGGGGTCCCCCCCCAATGACAGGGGGATGTGGCGTCAAGTCCGTCACGGAGGCAACGGCGGCTGAAATGGCCGGGCAGGTCATCGCTGACCGGCATTCCTGCCGGGTAAAATCGTCTCATTCCGCGAATAACCCTTGACACCCCGGTATTACTAAATAATACTTAAGCATCAGCTCCGGGAGTGCGGCGATGAAGAAAAAGGAAGGGATCATCACCTTCAAGGTGGATGATGATCTTTTGGGGGTTATAAAAAATATCCCCAATCGATCGGAGTTTATCCGGGCGGCCGTTATGTCGGCCCTCGATAATGTATGCCCCCTGTGCCGGGGAACAGGCATCCTGACTCCTAAGCAGAAAGAACACTGGGAGATATTTGCGGAGCATCACACCGTCAAAACGTGCGAGGATTGCCATGAGCTTTTCATCGAGTGTTCGAGGAAAGAGAATGAATAGCCGACGGAAGAACCGCACCGGCGTCGGGGCCTTTTGCAGAAAGAATCCAACAATCGGGCGCGTGTAAAAAGAAGAAAAGGGAGATCGTTTCAGTGAAAAAAATTGGCACCGTTGTCGTGCTTCTGTTCGTGTTGATCGTGTGGTTGCCATTGGCCGGGGGGCAGGCGGTACAGCCCGGAATCCCATTATTTGTGAGCATTGTGCCTCAGGCCTTCTTCCTGGAGCGCTTGGGCGGAAATCGCGTGGATGTGACCGTTCTCATCGGAGAAGGGCAGTCGCCCCACAGTTATGAACCGACGCCGAAGCAGATGGCGAAACTTGCTGCGGCAAGGGCTTTTTTCTCCATAGGCGTACCCGCTGAAAAGGGGGTTATGAGAAAAATCAGGCAAATACACAGGAATCTCTTGATCGTGGAGACCCACAGGGGGGTTCCTTTCCGATATCTTGACGAACGCCACGACGATCATGGGCAGGGGCATGAGAAGAGGTCTGCGGTACAGGGGGGGAAAGAACCTGATCCACACATCTGGATGGATCCAAAGCTTGTGAAGATCCAGGCCCGGAACATCCAGATGGCCCTTCAGCAGCTGGACCCCCTTCACAGGCAGGAATATGAGGCCAATCTGAAGGCCTTCCTGGCGGATCTGGACCGGGTGGATGCGCGGATTGCCCGTTCCCTTGCGCCCTTCAGGGGCGGCAGGATGTATGTTTATCATCCGGCCTTTGGCTACTTTGCCGAAGCTTACGGCCTGAAGCAGATTCCGATCGAAGTTGAAGGCAAGCAGCCCAGTGCGAGGCAGTTGGCTGATCTGATCGATCGGGCGAAGAGGGACAAGGTCAAAGTCATGTTTGTACAGCCGCAGTTCTCAAGAAAGGGTGCGGAAATTATCGCAAAGGCCATCGGGGGAGTCGTGGTTCCCATCAATCCCCTGGCGCCGGATTACCTTGAAAATATGGAGAAAATTGCAATCGAGGTTGAAAAGGGGCTTCGCTGAAAGCAACCATGGCCGAAAATTCTGTTGTCACCTTTCAAAATGTCAGCTTTTCCTATGGCGGGGCGCCGATCCTGGAAGATGTGAACTTCACGATTCAGGAGCGGACCTTCATGTCCATTGTCGGTCCCAATGCCGGAGGAAAATCCACGCTGCTGAAGCTCATGCTCGGGCTTCTCAAACCTTCCCGGGGGACGATCGAGGTCTTTGGGCTACCCCCCGAAAAGGCCCGGACCCGTATCGGGTACATGCCACAATATGTTCAGTTTGACCCGGATTTTCCCGTCAGCGTGCTGGATGTTGTCCTCATGGGCCGGCTCGGTGTAGGAAAAAGCCTGCGATTCGGCCCATACGGCAAAGCGGACAGGGCCATGGCCCTTGAAGCACTGCGCAGGCTGGAAATGGATAACGCCTGTCATCGCCCCTTCAGTGCCCTTTCCGGGGGTCAGCGCCAGCGGGTCCTCATTGCCAGGGCCATGGCCGCCGAACCGGAACTGCTCCTCCTGGATGAGCCGACTTCCAACGTGGATATGGCGGTGGAAACGGAGCTTTTTGAGCTTCTCCATGCCATGAGCGAGAGCATTGCCGTTGTTGTTGTCAGCCATGACCTGGGGTTTGTGTCCCAGTATGTGGAGAGCGTCATCTGTGTCAACCGCCGGGTCAAGGTGCATCCCACGACGGCCGTCACCGGTGAGGTCATTGCTGATCTGTACGGTTCCGATGTCCGCATGGTGCGGCACAATCTCAAAGGTTGACAAAGGGCTGGAAAATGACTGCTTTCCTGACGGATCTTCCTCGATACCCCTTTCTCCAGTACGCTCTTCTCACCGGCCTGCTGGTGAGCGTTGCCTGTGGAATTATCGGCAGCTATGTCGTGACCAAGCGCATCACCTATATTGCCGGAAGCATTGCCCACACCGTTCTTGGCGGCCTCGGCGCCGCACGCTACTGCCAGACGGTCTATGGCATGGACTGGTTGCATCCTCTCTACGGCGCCGTCTTCGCAGCCCTTGCGTCCGCGGTGATCATCGGTGTCGTGAGCATGAGGGCGCGCCAGCGGGAGGATACGGTGATCGGCTCTCTCTGGGCCATCGGCATGGCTGCGGGAATCCTTTTCATTTACAGGACCCCGGGCTATAGTGAAGATCTCATGAGTTATCTCTTCGGGAGCATCCTCATGGTTTCGCCCCGGGACATCTGGATGATCGCTGGACTCGATGTCCTGGTCGTGATGATCGGTGTGCTTTTCTACAACCAGTTTCTCGCCCTGTGCTTCGACGAGGAATTCGCCCGGCTCCGGGGCATCCGTGTAGAATGGTTCTACCTGGTGCTTCTGTGCCTGACGGCTCTGACGGTGGTCCTTCTGGTGACGGTGGTCGGCATCGTCATGGTCATTGCGCTGATAACCCTGCCCGCCGCCGTGGCCGGGGAGCTGACAAACAGGCTGTGGCACATGATGGCTCTCTCCACGCTGCTCACCGCCCTTTTTACTGCGGCCGGCCTGGCCGTCAGCTACGGGCCGGATCTTCCGGCGGGCGCCACCACGATCATCATTGCCGGCATGGTTTACCTCCTGGTTGTTTTAAGCGTAAGGGTTTTCAGGCTGCGACGGTGACGCCGCCCTCTCATTCCGGGCTGTCTGCCCTGCAGCGGCTTGATGGCAAACGGCCGATCCGGCCCCTGAGGGGCGAACCCGCCTGA
>MVRU01000055.1 GCA_002067745.1 Syntrophus sp. PtaU1.Bin005 | reverse complement strand
GCAGCGTCCCGTGACCGTGTACCGCTTGGTGACGAAGAACACCATCGAAGAAAAAATCCTGAAGCTCCACGGCACCAAGCGCGACCTGGCCAACAGCCTGCTGGAAGGCAGCGATATGAGCGGCCGGATGTCGGCGGAGGACCTGCTTCAACTGATCCGGGAGGGGTAACCCTGCCGCTCGGCGTTCATTCCGGATCCCGCAGAACGATGCGTCAAGTGACGACAAGATCCATCGGCTGCTCCGGGACTTTTTCCGCCGGCCTCAGCAGGCAATATTGCTGATGCTCGCCTTTAAAAGCATCCTCACGTCATCCCCCTTGATTTCAGCCCGATATGGATCGTTGTCCCTGGCAGTTGAGATTTCCAGTGGGTGCTCATCTGTAGCCGATTACTGTTATGGCTCACCTCGAGTACCGCGCCAACGTACCCTCGATAGCTGCCTGATAAGCCTTTGTCTTCAGCAGCTCAACCTGCTGTTGATCGGAGCGTTCGCGGGTGAGGGAAGCACTGTACGCTGTGTCTTCGAAAACCTTTGGTACGAAAATGTCCCACTGACCCGTCTTGACGTCTATGAGGGCAACCTTCAGACGAATGCGAAGTTCCTGGGCCTGGTCCGGGATTGCCATCCCTGCCAGGGGAACCCAGGAGACAGACTTTGTGATGAGATTCTTTGTTCCCGATTCAAGAACGCCCTAGTAGACCAGGATCTTTTCGATGCCTGCTCCGGCAGCGGCAAGCCGCAGCGCCTTCGCATAGCTTGCGTTGGTCTTCTTTCCCTGATCGGGAACACCGGTGAAGACGCTCACGGAAAAGTACCTTTCAGCGCTCGCCGTCATGTCTTGATCTGGAATCATGGCTCCCGACTGGATGAGAAGAATGGAATCGCCTTTGCGCAAAGTGAGCCGGCTCTTGCCGGCACTTGCAGCCGCAAGTATGTCCTGTTCCGTTATCTCTTTTCCAGCATCGATGCCGAGAACATCGAATTCGCTCAACTCGCCCTTATAGAGCGGGTTGTCGGTTCCCCGGCTGTAATAGCCACCCGGATTGTAACCGGAGTTAGAGATGGATCTGGTGGCACAACCACTCAGCACCACAAAAAACAATAGAAGCATGAGGAAACCAAGTCTCTTCATGGGGTTCTCCTTTTCTAGGCGGACGTCCGGCCTCAGCGGCTTGTCCGATGTATATCGTTGTCCGCTCACATCAGACTCTTCAGCTCTTCTTCCGTTGTTTCACAGTCTTTGAGCATTTGCGCCAGCAGCCCGCGACCAATTGTCTCGCCACGATGAACAGGAACCACCGTGCATCTGCCGTCCGGATGACGGAGAAAATGCTGGCTTCCCTTCCGGCGAACGACTTCAAAACCAAGCCTTCCAAGACTCTTGATAAAGCGGTTCCCTGTAATTGCGGGAAGAGTACTCATGCGGTAATGGCTATTCTCTGCACACCGACGAACTCGGTAGGTACGGGTTCTTCAACTTCGAGACAAAGTTCAATCGCTTCCCTTACCCTTTTCATAAGTACATCCAGGGATCTTGCCTGGGTATGACAGCCCCGCAGCGTCGGTAAGGAAGCGACAAAATACCCGTCTTTGTCCTTTTCAATGACAACGCGAAACTCTCTGATCATTTTATGATCCACCACATATTTTACGAGACATGACAACCGTAAGCCATGGTTGTCATGTTCCATGTTAAGCGATCGAAAGGATCAGCAGCACGCGTAGCGCGTCGGCGGCAATCTTCATTAGGTACATTCCGGCAATGCGACAACGGTGTAATCAACGACATCCTCAAAGATACGGTCGTATGCACTGAGGAGTGCAACCTGTCGGACTTGATTATCCGCCTCCAACCCTACAGCAAAGATGCCCTCAGGCGCTTGTGCAAATTGCCCGTAGGTATCGTCCGCCAAGGGCAGTGCGAACGTGACAGGTTTCCCAGGTGACAATGATTCCTTAATAGGCAAGGAAACAGCAAGTCGGATATTGGATTTGGCTAATGGTTCCTTAAACAAAGACGATGGATCGAGAGGCGGTTCAGGTTGAAGGGGAGGGTATTTCGAGTGCCATGCAGGATTCCAGCGTATAGTCTCACGAATTTCCTTAATGTGCAGACGTATCTGTCCTGCCAAAATGTCTATGTCAACCCGGTCCACCAACAGTGTAGCCTCAGGTGAATCTGGTCGCATACCGTTGATGAGTCGCAGCAGAAAAGGTGGAGGGCCGACCCGTTCGAGTCTGGACAGCCAGTAGTCAGTAACGTCTCGATACTCAATCTTCTTCGATCCATCCAGTATTCTCGCCAGCCATTCGCGCCGGATATTCGCAGTGAGGGTATTGAGCCCCTGCATCTAGCACCTCCGTGGGCATAGTGATTTTGAGATTGCGCCTAACGGCCTGCTCACCGGACTCGCGCTTTTTGCGAGCCCCGGTAGTGCTCGTGATTGTAAGAAATTTTATTTGCTTCCTATGTGTCTTTTTCTTCCAGGGTTTGTCACTCAGCTCTTACCTTTTAGCTTACGAAAGTAGCTTTGACTACCAAAGGAGATATGCTATTTATCTTTAGGGTTGATGCTTAAGGTTCGTACTTTGAATCTATGAATGAATCCGAATCTCAAGTTCAGGACCCAAGTCCGCGAATTCCTCAGATATCACCACTAAGCCTATCGCACAGGGAAGACCCATTGTCAATAAATTCATCGGTATATCCAATGCTTCGGAAGTAAAACCCACCCGTGTCTTCCTGGCACACAAAATCGGTAGATGATTCTCATGAGCGGGAGAACCGGCATAACGGATGGTGAAAAGAATTCGAAATTCTGGTATAGTGCCGTCACATCGGCAGCAACTGCCGGAAAACGGCAGGGGCATCATACTGTGACGGATGAAGAAACCGTGAACCCGTGGAAAGATAGAATCTGACAGCATATTACGGCTTGTAACCCTGAAGCGCTGCCAGTACCGATATCACCTGATTCATAGAAAAAACCATCGCTGATTCCGATGCAACAGGAACATTCCGATACAGCCCATTTTGAGGACGCTGCCGTACAGTTTATCCCGGTTGCCCCGGACAGACTTGTCCTGAAATTTTCCGGAAACTGGGTGGCGGGCGGCGATCTTCCCGACGCCGACGAGGCCCTGCAGGACCTTGTCCGGACAAAACCGGCGCCCCGGATCGCTTTCGTAACCGAAGGCCTTGGCGCCTGGGACAGCGGCTTTCTGGTCTTTCTGGCCAGGATCGTCGATCTCTGCAACGGAAGCGGGACTCCGGTCGATCTTTCCGGGCTGCCCGAAGGGGTTCGAAAGCTTCTGGACCTGGCCTCTCCCGATAAACAGCGTACGGGGGTGACGCGTGAAAAGTCCTCTCCGGGCTTTCTGGTGCGGGTTGCCGATGCAACCCTGGATCTCTTCCATGGCTTTCAGGAAATGCTCGCCTTCATCGGCGACGCCACCCTCTCCTTCTTCAAACTGCTGCGGGGGAAGGCCGAATTCCGCCGCTCCGACCTGAGCCAGGCGCTCCAGGAGACAGGCGCTCAGGCCCTGCCCATTGTTTCCCTCATCAGCCTCCTCGTGGGGATGATTCTCGCCTTCGTGGCCGCGATTCAGCTCAAGCTGTTCGGCGTTCAGATCTACGTGGCCGACGTGGTGGGCATCGGCGTGGTGCGGGTCATGGGGGCCATCATGACGGGAATCATCATGGCGGGTCGGACGGGGGCGGCCTTTGCCGCTCAACTCGGAATGATGCAGGTCAATGAAGAGATTGACGCCCTGGAATCCCTGGGGATCCCGCCGATGGACTTTCTCGTCCTGCCCCGGATGCTGGCGCTGATGCTGATGATGCCCATGCTGTGCATTTATTCCGATCTCATGGGCATCCTGGGAGGGATGATTGTCGGCGTCGGCATGCTCGACCTGGGCGTGGCCGAGTACTATTACCAGACGCTCAAGGCGGTGAAATTGACCTACTTCTGGATCGGCCTTTTCCACAGTTTCGTCTTCGGGATCCTGGTGGCCCTGGCCGGCTGCCTGCGCGGCCTTCAGTGCGAGCGGAACGCCGCCGCCGTCGGCTTCGCCGCCACATCAGCCGTGGTCACCGGCATCGTCAGCATCGTCGTGGCCACCGCCGTCATAACGCTTCTCTGCCAGGTGCTGGGCATATGAGCGCACCGAAGCCCGATTCCGGAAATGAACGGGAAATCGTCATCGAAGTCCGTAACCTGGAAATTTCCTACGGCAGTTTCGTCCTGATGCGCGACCTCAATTTTCAGATCCGCCGAGGCGACATCTTCATCATCATGGGCGGAAGCGGCTGCGGCAAGAGCACCCTCATGAAGCAGATGATCGGCCTCAAGAGGCCGGCCGGCGGCAAGGTCCTTTACGGCGACGTCAGTTTCTGGGATGTCGAGCCCAGCCGGCAGGAGCAGCTCAAGAGGCGATTCGGCATCCTCTTTCAGAGCGGCGCTCTCTGGAGCTCCATGACGCTGGCGGAAAACGTCGCCCTGCCCCTGGAGCAGTATACGGATCTGACTCCCGCCCAGATTCGGGAACTGGTTTCGTTCAAGCTGGCCCTGGTCGGACTCGGCGGCTTCGAGGACTTTTATCCCTCGGAGCTCAGCGGGGGCATGAAGAAACGGGCCGGCCTCGCCAGGGCCATGGCCCTCGATCCGGACTTCCTCTTTTTCGACGAGCCCTCCGCGGGGCTCGATCCGATCAGCGCCCGGCTGCTGGACGATCTGATCATTGAGCTGAGCGAAAGCCTGGACACGACCGTGGTCGTGGTCACCCATGATCTGGCGAGCATTTTTGCCATCGGCACCCATTCCATCTTTCTCGACCCCGAAGAAAAGACCATGACGGCAGCGGGCAATCCTAAACAGATCCTGGCCGAGTCGGGGAATGAAAAAGTCGTCCGTTTCCTCACCCGGGGGGAAGGGCGGAAACCGGAATGAGGGCTGCGCAATTTCCCGGAAAGCAGAGGAAAACCCTATGAGCGGAAAAGCGAATAAAACGTTGATCGGCGCCTTTGTGGTCGGGGCCCTGGCCATCCTGATCGGAGTGGTGCTGGCCCTGGGTTCCGGCAAGTTCTTTCGGGAGAGCAAATACTACGTCCTGTTCTTCGAAGGGTCGGTCAAGGGGCTCAACGTGGGATCTCCCGTAACGTTCCGGGGGGTCAAGATCGGCGAAGTCACCCACATCAGTGTGGTCATCGACCCCGCGAACCATGCCCTGAACATCCCGGTGATCATCCGCCTTGAGCCGGTGCGGATCGAAGGCGCCGAAGGGCTGAGGGTCGATGCGAAGGCCATTGATAAGGCGATCGGCGCTGGGCTGAGGGGGCAGCTTCAGCTTCAGAACTTTGTGACCGGGCAACTCATGGTGGCCCTGGATTTCTTCCCATCGAAACCAGCCCGTTACGTGGGGACCAATAAGGCGTACACCGAAATTCCCACTATCCCTACGGAATTTCAGGAGCTTCAGAGATCCGTTTCCAACCTCCCCCTGAGAGAAATCATCGCCAATCTGAACGGCGCCGTTCAAGGGCTTGACCGGCTCCTCAATTCCATCAATGCAAAACAAACCAGTCAGACCCTGGAAGCCACTCTCAAGGACGTCCAAACCCTCGTCCGGCACCTGGACGGTCAGATCGATCCCCTCTTCGAAAATCTGGCTCGGACCTCCACCGCCACGGAAGAGACATTGGTCGAGAGCCGGGCGACCGCCACGGCCCTCCGGGAGGATGTCCGAGAGCTGGTCGCCTCGACAAAGATGACGCTGGAATCGACCCAGGCGCTGATGAAGCAATCCGAACGGACCCTGCAGACCTATTCGGAGGATTCCCCCCTGGTGGCGGAAATGAACAGGGCCCTGCAGGAACTCGGCGCGGCGTCCCGTTCGCTGCGACACCTTTCCGATTTCCTGGAACGCCATCCCGATTCCCTGCTCAAGGGCAAGGCCATCCCGAAAGGATATTGACATGAACAGAGCCTTTTTCTTCCCCGGAACTTTTTTTCTCGCCGCGGCCCTTCTTCTTGCCGGCTGTGCAGGTTCACCCCAGGTCCGGTTTTATGCGCTCACCCCCCTCGAACAGCCGGGGCCGGGTTTCCCTCCTTCCCAGGCGGAGCCTCCTTTCTCGGTCACCATCGCCCCCATTGAAATCCCGGACTACCTGGACCGCCCCCAGATTGTGACACGGGAGGGCGAAAACGCGTTGACCCTTGCCGAATTCGACCGCTGGGCAGGCTCCCTGAGGGACAACATGAGCACGGTGCTGATGGAAAATCTATCCGTGCTCCTCGGATCGAAGCGGGTCTTTGTCCATCGCCGGATCCGCACCGAACAAACCGATTACCTTCTGGCCCTTCGGGTCCTCCGGCTCGACTGTTCGCCCGGCAACCAGGTTCTCCTCAAGGCCCAGTGGACCATTTTTTCCGGTCAGAACCGGGAAGGCATGACGGAAATGGCCACCCTGACGGAACCCCTTGCGGACAGCCGCTATGAAACGCTGGCGGCAGCCGTCAGCCGGGTCCTCGCCCGGCTGAGCGTCGAAATTGCCGGGAATTTGAGGCAAGGCTTCCCCCAATGAACCTTCAAAGGATTCTGCCTGGCATCGTGATGCTCCTGGTGGCTGGCTGTTCGCTAGCCCCCTCCTATGAGCGGCCAACCCTGCCCACGGCGGCGGCCTATCCCAACACGGCGGCGGAAAATCAGGCCGCTGACGCTGCCCATCGACTCAACTGGCGTGAATTCTTCACGGACAAACGGCTCCATGGATTGATCGCCCTGGCGCTGGAGAACAATCGCGATCTGCGGATCGCCATGTACCGCGTTCAGGAGGCGCGGAGCCTCTACGGCATAGAGCGCGCCGACCAGTTTCCCAATATTGGTGCCGGAGCGGTCAGTGACCGGTCCCGGGTGCCGGCCGACCTCTCGCCCACCGGACATTCCATGATTTCCGAACGGTATTCGGCCACCCTGAACCTCAGCGCCTGGGAGCTCGATTTCTGGGGCCGGGTGCGCAACCTCTCCGCCGCCGCCCTTGAATCCTACCTGGCGACGGAAGAGGCTCGACGCGCCGTTGTCATCAGCCTCGTCGCTGAGGTTGCCAATTCCTATCTCCTGGCGCGGGAATTGGACGAACTGATCGATATTGCCCAGTCCACCCTGGCCACCCGGGCGGAATCCTACCGGATCATGAAGCGACGCTACGAGGTGGGGGCCGGTTCGAAACTGGACGCGGTCCAGGCGGAAACCCTCCTCAATTCAGCCCGGGCGAACCTGGCCCTCCTGCAGCGCACGCGGGACCTGAATCGAAATGCCCTGACCCTTCTGACCGGAGCCGCCCCGCCGGTGGAAACGTCGCCCCTGTCCCGGATCGAAGCCGGATTTGTCCGGAAAATTTCCGTTGGGGTGCCCTCCGACCTGCTGCTCAACCGTCCCGACGTCCTGGCGGCGGAACACCGCCTCAAGGCGGCCTTCGTCAATATCGGGGCCGCGCGGGCGGCCTTCTTTCCGCGCATCGTGCTGATCGGAAGCGCCGGGACCGCCAGCGCCGACTTGAGCGATCTCTTTGCCGCGGGCAGCGGCGTCTGGAATTTCATGCCCAGCATCACCCTGCCGATTTTCGAGGGCGGACGAAATCTGGCCAACCTGGACCTGTCGGAGGCACGCCGTCATCTGGCGGTCGCCGACTATGAACGGACAATCATGGGGGCCTTCCGAGAGGTGGCGGATGCCCTGGCCGAAAGGCGCTGGCTCGCCGAACAGGTGGCCGCTCAGCAGGCCACCCTGGTGGCCCAGACGGAACGCGCCCGCCTCGCCGGACTGCGCTACCAGAGCGGCGCTGCGCCTTATTTCGAAGTGCTCGATGCGGAGCGCGACCGGTTTGCCGCCGAGCAGGCGCTGGTTCAATCAAGGCGGGCGCTGCTGTCCAGCAGTGTCAACCTCTATGCCGCCCTGGGCGGTGGAGGAGAAGATCGGCCCGAGCACAATTCATCGAGTCAGGAGAGGGGTTCATGACAGTTCAGCAGAAAAAATGGTTGATCCGCATTGCCGTGGCATTGGCCGTCGTCGTTCTGGCTCTTCTTGCCTGGCAGCGTTACGCCGATCGGCCGGATGAGGGTCTGGCCGGCGGAAACGGCCGGATCGAGGCGACGGAAATCGATGTGGCCGCCAAAATCGCCGGCCGGATCAAGGAAATCCTGGTGCGGGAGGGCGATTTTGTCACGGCGGGGCAGGTGGTCGCCATGATGGACACGGATGTGCTCGAGGCGCAGCTTCGTGAGGCCAAGGCCAGGCTGCAGCAGGCACAGAGCGATAGTGCGATCGCCCGCAGCCAGCTGGTGCAGAGGGAAAGCGAGAAAGCGGCTGCGCTTGCCGTTGTGGGGCAGCGTGAAGCCGAGCTCGCGGTAGCCAGAAAGCGCCTGGCCCGCTCCACGACACTGGCCGCAGAGGGGGCGACATCGCAGCAGGAGGAAGATGACGATCGAGCCCGGGTGCAGAGCGGCTCTGCTGCCGTCGCCGCAGCCCGCGCCCAGGTTGCCGCCTCCGAGGCCGCCATTGTTACGGCGCGGGAGCAGGTTGCCGGAAAGGAATCGGCCATCGAAGCGGCGCAGGCAACGGTTGAGCGGATCCAGGCGGATATCAGGGACAGCGCCCTCAAATCCCCCCGGAGCGGCCGGATTCAGTACCGGGTCGCCCAGCCCGGCGAGGTGGTCGGCGCAGGCGGGCGGGTGTTGAGCCTGGTGGATCTGAGCGATGTCTACATGACCTTTTTCCTGCCCACGGCTGTCGTGGGGAAGGTGGCCCTGGGAACCGAGGTGCGCCTGGTGCTGGATGCCGCTCCCCAGTATGCCATCCCCGCTAAAGTTTCCTTTATTGCCGACGTCGCCCAGTTCACCCCCAAGACCGTGGAAACGGCCAGCGAACGGGAAAAGCTGATGTTTCGCGTCCGGGCGCAGATTCCCGTGGAGCTGCTGCAGAAATACATCACCCAGGTCAAGACGGGGCTGCCCGGCGTGGCCTATGTGCGGCTGGACCCCACTGCGGAGTGGCCGAACCGCCTCCGGGAAAAGCTCGTCCAATGAAGGCCGTCGACGCGGCTGCTGATGCCTTTCTTTCCCCACCACCATTCCCGCCCGTGGCGAGGCTGCAGGATGTCAGCCTGAACTACGGCAGGACGAAGGCCCTTGAACGGATTACCCTCGACCTGCCTTCCGGCTCCATGGTCGGCTTCATCGGTCCCGACGGCGTGGGCAAGTCCAGCCTGCTGTCCCTGGTGGCCGGGGCGCGGAAGATCCAGTCCGGCCGGATCTCCGTACTGGAGGGCGACATGGCCGATGCCGGCCACCGCCGCGCGGCCTGCCCCCGGATCGCCTATATGCCGCAGGGGCTTGGCAGAAACCTCTATCCCACGCTTTCCGTTTTCGAGAATGCCGACTTCTTCGGACGGCTCTTCGGTCATGCCCGTGAAGAACGCGAGCATCGCATCGGAAACCTGCTCTCGGCGACAGGGCTCGCCCCATTCGCCGATCGTCCCGCCGGCAAGCTCTCCGGAGGCATGAAACAGAAGCTGGGCCTCTGCTGCGCCCTGATTCACGACCCCGACCTGCTGATACTGGACGAGCCCACGACCGGTGTCGATCCGCTGTCCCGGAGGCAGTTCTGGGAGCTCATCACCCGCATCCGCGTCGGCCGGCCCGGCATGAGCGTTCTGGTGGCCACCGCCTATATGGAGGAGGCGGCCCGTTTCGACTGGCTCGTCGCCATGAACGCCGGCCGTCTGCTCGCCGCGGAAGCCCCCCGGGAGCTCCTCGACGCCACCGGTACAGCCACCCTGGAAGAGGCCTTCATCGCTCTGCTCCCACCGTCCCAGCGCGAAGGTTACCGGCCGGTCGTCATTCCCCCCCGCGAGCCGGATGCCGACTCCGGAAAAACCGCCATCGAGGCCCACGGTCTCACCATGCGCTTCGGCGATTTCACCGCTGTTGATTCCGTCAGTTTCCGCATCGGGCAGGGGGAAATTTTCGGCTTCCTGGGATCCAACGGGTGCGGCAAGACCACCACCATGAAGATGCTCACGGGCCTTCTGCCCGCCAGCGAGGGGGAGGCCCGGCTCTTCGGCCGGCCGGTGGATCCAAAGGATATCGAGACACGGCGGCGCGTCGGCTATATGACCCAGTCGTTTTCTCTCTACGGCGAGCTGACGGTGCGGCAGAACCTGGTGCTTCATGCGCGCCTTTTCCGGATGCCGGAGGAAGGAATCCCGGCACGGGTGGAGGAGATGGCCCGGCGCTTCGGCCTCAGCGAGGAGATGGAGAGCCTCCCCGCCTCCCTGCCGCTGGGCCACCGGCAGCGTCTCTCCCTGGCGGTGGCGATGATCCACGGCCCGGAGATGCTGATCCTCGACGAACCGACCTCGGGGGTGGACCCGGTGGCGCGGGATGCCTTCTGGCAGATCATGATCGATCTGGCCCGCCGGGACAAGGTCACCATTTTCATCTCCACCCACTTCATGAACGAAGCGGAACGGTGCGACCGGATCTCGCTGATGCACGCGGGCCGGGTGCTCGTCAGTGACGCTCCGGCAGCGCTGATCGAAAAGCGGGGGGTAAACACCCTGGAAGAGGCCTTCATCGGCTACCTGGAGGAAGCGGAGGAGAGCATGGCGGACGGGGATGCAACGGCCCCGGACGGGCCGTCGGAAATCCCTGCAGGACAATCCGCACCAGCCGGAGCGGCGAAGAGCGACTTCTTCAGCCTGCGGCGCCTCTTCAGCTACAACCGGCGCGAGGCCCTGGAGCTTCTCCGCGACCCGATCCGCCTGACCCTCGCCATGCTGGGGAGCGTCATCCTGATGATCGTCATGGGGTACGGGATCAACATGGATGTGGAGGATCTCTCCTTTGCGGTGCTCGACAGGGACCAGACGACCCTCAGCCGCGATTATGCCCTGAACCTGTCCGGCTCGCGCTACTTTCGTGAACAGCCGCCCATAAAGGACCATGCCGATTTGGACCGGCGCATGCGCGCCGGCGAGATCAGCCTGGCCATCGAGATTCCTCCCGACTTCAGCCGCTCCCTGCACCGGGGCTCACCGGTGGCCATCGGCGCCTGGATCGACGGCGCCATGCCCACCCGCGCCGAAACGGTGCGCGGCTACGTGCAGGGGATGCACGCCCACTGGATGGCGAATCTGGCCCGGCACGCCCTCGGGCCGGTGGCAACAGCGGGGGCGGCCAGCATCGAGATCCGGTTCCGCTACAATCCGGACGTGAAGAGCCTGCCGGCCATGGTGCCGGCCGTGATCCCCCTGCTCCTGATGATGATTCCGGCCATGCTGACCGCCCTGGCCGTGGTGCGGGAAAAGGAGCTGGGATCCATCGTCAACTTTTACGTCACCCCAACCACCCGCCTCGAGTTTCTCCTCGGTAAGCAGATCCCCTATGTCTGCCTGGCGTTCCTGAACTTTCTCCTGCTGACCGCCCTGGCTGTTGCCGTGTTCCGCCTGCCCATCAAGGGGAGTTTTACCGCCCTTGCCGCGGGCGCGGCGTTATACTCAATCGCCGCCACCGCCCTAGGCCTGGTGATCTCGGCCTTCATGCGCAGCCAGATCGCCGCGCTGTTCGGCACGACGCTTCTGACCATCCTGCCGGCGGTCCAGTTCTCCGGGATGAACGATCCCGTCTCGTCCCTGGAGGGAGCGGGCGCCGTGATCGGCCGGATCTATCCCACAACCCATTTTTTGACCATTGCCCGGGGAACCTTCTCCAAGGGGCTCGGCTTCAGCGACCTCTCCGCCTCGTTTCTTCCCCTGCTGCTGGCCGTTCCCATCCTCATCGCCCTGGGAACCCTTCTGCTCAGAAAACAGGAATCCTGACCATGCGTGCCGCCAACATCTTTCACCTGGGAAACAAAGAGCTGCGCAGCCTGCTGCGCGATCCGGTGATGCTCTTCCTGATCCTCTACGCCTTTACCTATGCCGTCTATATCGCCTCAGCCGCCATGCCCGAGACCCTTCACAAGGCGCCCATCGCCATCGTGGACGAGGACCGCTCGCCCCTCTCCACCCGCATCATCGACGCCTTTTATCCCCCGTACTTTCTCTCTCCCGCACTGATTTCACGGTCGGAGATGGATGCCCGGATGGATGCCGGCCTCGATACCTTTGCCGTCAACATCCCCCCCGGTTTCCAGCGCGACGTCCTTGCCGGCCGCTCGCCAACGATCCAGCTCAACGTGGACGCCACCCGGATGAGCCAGGCCTTCGTCGGCAGCGGCTATATCCAGACCATTATCGGCACGGAGATCTCCAGCTTCCTCCAGGGGTACCGCGCCAACCCGCCGCCTCCGGTGGAGCTGGCCCTGCGGGCCCGCTTCAATCCCCAACTGAACAAATCGTGGTTCGGGGCGGTCATGAAGGTCATTGACAACGTCACCATGCTGTCCATCATTCTCACCGGCGCCGCGCTGATCCGCGAGCGTGAGCACGGCACCGTCGAGCATCTGCTGGTGATGCCGGTCACTCCCTTCGAAATCATGGCCGGCAAGGTGTGGGCCATGGCGCTGGTGGTCCTGGCCGCCACGGCCGGTTCACTCGTCTTTGTCGTCCAGGGGTTGCTCGCCGTTCCCATCCAGGGCTCCATCCTCCTGTTCCTGGCCGGATCGGCCCTCCACCTCTTCGCCACCACCTCTCTGGGGATCTTCCTGGGCACGCTCGCCCGGTCGATGCCCCAGTTCGGCCTCCTGGTGATGCTGATCCTGATCCCGCTGCAGATCCTCTCTGGCAGCGTGACCCCCCGGGAAAGCATGCCGGACGCGGTCCAGTTCGCCATGATGGCGGCACCGAACACCCATTTCGTCATCCTCGCCCAGGCCATCCTCTATCGCGGCGCCGGCCTGGCCGTCGTCTGGCCGCAGTTCGTCACCCTCGTCCTGATCGGAGCAAGCCTCTTCGGCCTGTCCCTGGCGCGTTTCCGCAAGACCCTGGCGGCGATGGCCTGAACCGGTTTCTTCACCCCGGCGCTCCTCACGGTCAACCGGCCGTGGGGCTGCTTTCATCCGCCCTGGCCGGGATTCCGGAACCGGCGCACCCGCCGAGGGGGTTCCTAGCGGTTATCGTAGTGGATATGAAGCCTGAAAATCGATTCAGATGGCGGAGTCCGGCCAACCGCCGGAAAAGGAAATCTAGGCAGCAGACCGTAGGCACCAGCCGGTATAGGGACCCACGACAAAGTCCGCGGGGCGCCCGTACTCCTCTTCCAACTCCGCCTTGAATTGGGGATGCTTGTTCAACGCTTCCATATCAAAGAATTCCGCCTCCTCGATCTGAGTCTGCTCCACGTACTGATCCGAGTCTGCGAGCCAGACGTGCACGGTCCGGATTCCATGCTCCTTGCTGCAATGAGAACACTTAATTGATGTCGTTTGCATGAATGCTTCTCCTTTTTTTTATGATTCAGGGAAATAGAGAGACACTTCCCGTATTAAAGTTCTTTCTGCTTTATGGGGCGACCAGCCTTGCCTGGCAATATCTCTCGGTAAAGTTTATTTTCCAATTCCGAGTGGAGCCGCTCTGTTGCGGGATCCACTGGAACGACTTGTTGGCAACGTTTTTTATCACTTGTAGGTTTTTGGTAATGACTGTCCCCTCCACCCCGGTCAATGCCCATGGGCGGCTTCCGATTCCTTGAAAGTTTTGTGCAATGTTCCAGCGGGGTGCTCGGGTGGAGCGTAAATAACGTAAACCTTGAGCGGCTTATCCCCTTCGTTGATAATATTGTGCCAGAAACCGCCTGGGATAAAGATGGCCCAGTCATCTGAAACTTTTTTATCGAAAGTCATTTTATCCTTCGACGCGCCCATCACAACACGGGCATTCCCTTTTTCAACACGGATGAACTGATCGCCCTCGTCATGTTTCTCCAAGCCTATCTCCTCACCTGGCTTAAGCGACATAACAGTCATCTGAAGGTTCCGACCCGTCCACTTCGCGGTACGGAAATTTTCATTCTTTACTGTCAGATCTTCGATGTCGACCACCCACGGCTGCTTGCCGTAATCCTTCCCGACGGCATCTTCCGCCATCGATAAGCCCACGGAAATCATAACAAAAAAAACGACCATAGCGACTTTTTTCAACATGCCTTTACTCCTTTTAAAATTGAATTGCCGTTGCCCAACACCCAAGCTCACCGGCGGCAATGGAGCGCAGCGGAATTGCCGTCCGAGTGCAGCGCCTTGTTATGCATACATTAAACATTTAGATTAGAGCTGCCCACCCACGCCCTTAAACTTCTCAACAAAAGCCGTAATCTTTTGGAATACACTCTGTTTTTTTGTCAAGTATTGCGGATTAAGTGGACTCATTTTGGGAAGTATTGCATTTAACTCAGTGCCGTTTTCACTGGCATACTCACGTTTTAACGATGTAGTGAGGTAACGTTTAGCGGCTTCTGCGTTAAGTTTTTCTGTACTAATTAGTTCTTCGGCTTCTCGTTGTTGTTTCTCTCGGGCAAAAGTAAAAAAGGCCTCTATCACACTGGCCTTATCGCCAATCTGGTCAAGGTCGGTTTGATTGATAAAATCCACCAACAGGCTTTCTTTGGCGCGGTTGCCAAGGCTGGCACGAATCACCCGGCGCACTTCGTCAACCAAATCGGCTTTGCTTTTGGTTTTCTTGTTATGCTCAAAAATCAGTTCCAGAATGTAGTCCAGGTTGATCTCTTGAGATTTCAGCAGGTCCACCTCAAACACCACATCATCCCAATCGATGGTTGATTTTTCATTTTCATTGGCCGCTTTTTCATGGCGCAACCAGTCACGGATGTCGTTGTAAGTGGAACGGTAATCCTGAATTTTGCGCTCGGCAGGAATTCTAATGGTTTGCAGCGCCGCCAGGTCTTCATCATTCAAATAATGCGCGGCTTTAAACGCCTCAACCGCCTCTGGGTCGTTCATATCAACGTTTTGCAGGGCCTTTAAGCTGGCAAATTCATCGTAGTTTTGAAGCACGTTTTCAACCCGCAAATATTCGCCAAACAGCTTCGCGAAGGCTTTTTTGTCGGACTCCTTTTCAATGACGGAGGGATCGGGAAAGCGCTGCTCCAACTCGCTCACCACATCCATAAAGCCGCGCCTTGCTTCGCCGGTGATCACATCGGTAAAACCTTCCATGTATTCCTTGTAGCTCTTTTCCAGTACTACGTTTTTGGTGTTTTTATCGCCAAACAGGGTAATGGCGTCCACGGTCGCCTTTTCCAGATCGCGGAAGGTGACGATATTGCCGAAGGTCTTAGTGGCATCATAAATGCGGTTAGTGCGCGAATAGGACTGCATCAAACCGTGGTAACGCAAGTTTTTATCCACAAACAAGGTATTGAGCGTCGGGGCGTCAAAACCGGTGAGGAACATACCGACCACGATCAATAAGTCGATATGAGAGTGGCCACAATAACTGAGGGAGCGGTGGCCAGTTAAAATGAGGAAATACAAAAGAGGATAGTCTGGGCGA
>MVRU01000054.1 GCA_002067745.1 Syntrophus sp. PtaU1.Bin005 | reverse complement strand
GTGGCGGCGGTCCTCCTGGAGCCGATCCAGAGTGAAGCGGGCGTCCGGATTCCTCCAGATTCCTACCTGAAAGAAGCGGCCCGGCTCTGCCGCGCCAATGGGACCCTCCTGATCGTCGATGAAGTGACGACGGGATTCTGCCGCACCGGACCGATGTTCGCCATCGAACCGCTGCAGGTTGAAGTCGATTTTCTGACCATGGCCAAGGGCATTGCCGGGGGGTTCCCCTTCGGGGCCTTCGCCCTGACGGAAGCCGTCGCCTCCCGCCTCGAATACGGCGATCACGGCGGCACCTACTGCGGCAATCCCCTGGGGTGCGCCGTGGCCGCCGCGGTCATTTCCCATCTCCTGGAGGCCGACATCTCCGCCAACGTCACGGCGATGGGAGCGCTGGCCATGGCCCGGATGGGGCAATGGAAACATGCCTGGCCGGAGGCCCTTGTGGATGTCCGCGGCCGAGGCCTGCTGCTGGCCATGGAATTCCGGCAGGAGGCCATGGCCGACCGCATTTCCGATGCCTGCCTCGCCTGGGGGCTTTTCGTGCGGCCTACCCAGGGAAACATTCTCCGGATCTTCCCGGCCCTCAACATTCGGAGGGAAGAAATGGAAGAGGGCCTGGCCGTCATCGAGAAGGCCCTGGAAACCTGCCTCTAGAGAGATGATCTACCGAATCCTCGCCGATGCCGTGGTGACCCTCCACTTCGGGTTCATTCTGTTCGTCGTTTTCGGAGGGCTGCTGGCGGTCCGGAGACGCTGGATTCTCCTGCTCCATCTGCCTGCCGCAATCTGGGGTGCCTTGATCGAGTTTCAGGGGTGGCTCTGTCCCCTGACAACCCTTGAATGGAGGCTTCGCCAGGCGGGAGGGGAAGCCGCTTATGGCCGGGGCTTTATCGAACACTACCTCGTCCCCATCGTTTACCCCGACAGGCTTACTCCCGAGCTGCAGGCCGTTCTGGGGGCCGCGGTTCTCCTTATCAACGGGGCCGTGTACGGCTGGCTTTTCCGGCGCCGGAAACGCATGGATGGCGATCGCGGCATCGGGTAGCCCTTTTTCCGGACGCCGTTCGACGGCAGCCGGACAGAAGTTACCTTATTCAGCCCATTCCCCCTTCGCCGGGAATCGCGGGGATGGAACCCTCATCGTGAAGCAGAAAGGAACAGGTTCATCGGCCCATGAAGACATCCCTGGATTGCATCCCCTGCTTTCTTCGGCAGGCATTGGACGTGGCGAGGCTCTCAACGGCGGATGCCTCCATTCACGAGAGGATTCTCCGCGACGTCCTACAGTGGGCCGGTGGGATGAATCTCGATCAGCCGCCCCCACTGCTGGCTCAGCGCATTCACCGCCGCCTGCGCGAACTCACCGGGATGGAAGATCCCTACAGAGCGGCAAAAAACCGCCATAACGCCATGGCCTTGAAAATGCTTCCCCGGCTGAGGGCCGAAATAGCATCGGCATCGGATCCCCTGATCATGGCGGTCCGCCTGTCCATCGCCGGAAACATCATCGACATGGGGGTTAACGGCGGCTTTACCGAAACCGACCTACGGCGCTCTCTCGATGAGGCCCTGACCGAACCTTTCAGCGGAGATACCGACGGATTTCACCGATCCGTTGCACAGGCCGCCAACATCCTCTACCTGGCCGACAACGCCGGTGAAATTGCCTTCGACCGCCTGCTGATCGAACAGCTTCCGGCAGAGAACGTGACCGTGGCCGTGCGGGGCGCACCCGTCATCAACGATGCAACGATGGCCGACGCCCTGGCTTTGGGCCTGCAGGAGATCGCCGAAGTCATCGACAACGGCTCGGATGCCCCGGGCACGGTCCTCGCCGATTGCAGCCGGGAATTCAATCGGCATTTTGACGAGGCCGACCTCATCCTTGCCAAGGGGCAGGGCAACTTCGAAACGCTCAGCGATGAAAACCGGAACATCTATTTTCTTCTCAAGGCCAAATGCCCTGTTATCGCCTCCCACATCGGGCTGCCCATGGGGACTCACATCCTGAAGAGAGTCCGGTCGTCCGGATGATCCGTCTTTGCGAAAGCAGTCTCTGAATGCGAGCAGAAAACCGGTCCTGGAACGGTGGCGCCGACCCCCGCTTTTTTCAGACCGGACCGGAAATAATTCGCTCGAAGCGGCGGAATCCGGTTCGCAAAAAGCGGCCTGTTATCGGGAAGCGGCATATTCCGCGATGGCCTCCAGAAGCCCCGCTTTTTTGACGGGCTTGACGAGGTGCCCGTTGCAACCGGCTTCAAGGCTCTTCTGCCTGTCCTCTTTATAGGCATAGGCTGTCAGCGCGATGATCGGCGTTTCCTTGAGGCGATGCTCCCTTTCCCATGCTCGAATCTCCCGGGTCGCCGTATAGCCGTCCATCACCGGCATCTGGATGTCCATGAGGACAAGGTCGTATGTCCCCTCCCTGAACTTCTTCACGGCCACCGCCCCGTTTTCTGCGATATCCACCTGGTAAGGACACTTTTTGAGATAGGACAGCAGCAGCAGGCGGTTGTCGTCCGAGTCCTCGGCCAGGAGAATTCGGAGGGCCCTGGGCTCTCCAGGGACGGTCGGTAACGAGGCCGCGGGTTTTCGGGATGCGGCTTTTGACTTTCCCACGGCGGCCAGGATCACATTTTTAAGATCGGCCCGCTTGACCGGCTTGGTGAGGTAGGCCGCTATGCCCAGTTCGTGAAACCGCTTCGGGTCTCCCCTCCCCAGGTCCGAGGTGAGCATGACAATCGTGGCATCCTTTATCTCCGGGTCTTCCTTGACGCGCTTCGCCACATCAAAACCGTCAAGAAGGGGCATGCGGTAATCGATGAGCAGGAGATCAACGGGCGTTCCGGATTTCCCGGCCCGTTTCAGTTCAGCTATTCCCGATTCCCCGTCTTCCGCCTCCGCGGTAAGGGCGCCCCATCCGGCAAGGATCTCCCGCAAAATCATCCGGTTGGTGGCATTGTCATCGACAATGAGGGTTCGAAGCCCTTTGATCTCCACCTCCAGCTTTTCGGCCGGTTTCTTCTGCTCCTCCTGGAAGCCGAATGTCGCCGTAAAAGAGACCCGGGTCCCCCTGCCCATTTCGCTCTCAATCCAGATCCGCCCCCCCATCAGTTCGATGAGGCGCTTCGATATGGACAGCCCGAGCCCGGTGCCCCCGTACTTGCGGGTCGTGGACGAATCAACCTGGGTGAACTTTTCAAAGATCAGATCTATTTTTTCTTTGGGGATGCCGATTCCCGTATCGGAGATCCGGAACAGCAATTCCGTGTTATCGCCGTCTTCCTGCCTGGAGGCCTCAGGCTCCCCCCTGCTCACCTCGACGAGAATCTCGCCTCTCTCCGTGAATTTAACGGCATTTCCAATCAGGTTGATCAGGATCTGCCGCAGACGGATCGGATCCCCGATCAGGTTGACCGGTACATCGGGCAGGATGTGGCAGATCAGCTCAATCCCCTTGTCATGGGCGCGGATGGCCAGCACTTCACCAGTCTTTTCAACGAGTTCGGCAAGATCGAACTCCTCATACTCGAGTTCAAGATGTCCGGCCTCCACTTTTGACAGGTCAAGAATGTCGTTGATGACGTTCAGGAGGTTTTCTCCCGCATTCTGGAACACCTCGACATACTTCTCCTGCTCGGGAGTGAGCGGCGTATCCGACAGGAGCTCCGCCATGCCGAGAATGGCATGCATCGGCGTGCGGATTTCATGGCTCATGCTGGCCAGAAAATCGCTCTTGGCGCGGTTTGCAGCTTCGGCCTCTTCCTTGGCCTTCCGTAATGCCTCCTCGGCATTTTTTCGCTCGGTGATGTCCTCTATGACCCCATCGACCCACTTGACCCTGCCGTCGGCATCATACAGCGCCTTTGCCGTGGCTGAAGCCCAGATCGGCGTGCCGTCCTTTTTCCTCAGCTGAAGCTCCTCATCCTTCACAAAGCCGCATTGCCGGATTTTTCTTCCAAACCGGCGCATCTCCTCCGGGTCCTGGTAGGCTTGCGAAACGGGCAGCTCCATAAAGTCGCTCATGGAGTCATAGCCAAAAATCTTCACGATGGCAGGGTTCACCTGGACAAAACGCCCCTGCTGCCCGGCTGTGACCCTGTACACGCCGATATTGACATTTTCGACGAGCGTTCGATACCTCTCTTCGCTTTCCTGGAGCGCCGCCTCCCGCTCGGACAGCTTTTTCAATATTTCGTTGATTGCCTTGAGCTGCCGGGTGCGCTCCGCAATTCTCTCCCGAAGCTCCTCATTGAGCTTGTAGACCTCCCGTTCGGCCTGCTTGCGTTCCGATATGTCCATGAAGGATAGAACGCTCTTTGTTGTTCCTGGAATGATGGCGACCGTCATGAAGATGTCCCTGAGCTGACCCGCCCTGTTTTGAAACCGGATTTCATAATTCCTCGGGGCCGCGTCGGGATCGAGAATCCGCAGTGCGGAATAGCGCCTCATCTTTTTTTCATCGTTTTTCTCGATGAAGCCGATCCAGCTTCTCCTGCCCTCCAGTTCCCCCCTGCCATAGCCCGAAAGCTTTTCAAATTCCGCATTTGCCAGGGAGATGGTGAAGTCCTCCCCGCCTATGATCGTGGCGCAGCCGGTATTCTCGAAGATGGTCCGGTATTCGGCCTCCGATGCCCCCGTCAGGCCCCCTTCCCCGGCCTCCCGCTCAGCCGCCTTCCGGCGCAATTCCCTGAGCTCGGAAAGGAGCTGCTCTCTGGTTTTATCCTCATCGTTCATGCGACAATCCACTCATCACGGGGAATCCTGCAGAGTCGGATTTCGGCCGATCCTGCCGGGGAGAACATCCTTCAGCGCCTCTTCATGGAAGCCGCCAGAGCCGGATCGCTTCACTTCCCGAAAGTCCGAAAGGTTCGGCCGCTCCCGGGCCGCCGGACGTGCCCCGGGAAAGGCGGCGGGGGAGTTTCATCTGGAGATTTTCAGAAAAGGCTTGGATTTACGTAGGGAAAGTATAGGGAAACGGCGGGTTCCTGTCAACGGATTAGCGGATGCGGGGGCCGGCAAAGCCCTGTCCCTTCAATCCCCGGACAGCACGTGCTCCAGGATCACGTCGGCCTGCTTGGCGGCGGCAATGGAAACCCTCGGGGAAATCGCGGGCCGGAAGGCGATATCGGATTGCAGATCCCCGATGAGGACGAAGTTCTCCCGGACGGGATGCAGCCGGATGGCATCGCTTGATCCGTAGCCGCCAAGCCCGGAAACCGCCACCACGAATTTCTTCAGCATGAGCAGTTCGGAAACGAGGAGGCTTTTGTCTTCGGGGCGGTCCAGGCACTCCGCCACCACGGCGCAATCGGAGAACAGGGCGCCTACCGAATCTTTCTCGATTTTCCGGTCCTCGATCTCCAGTTCCAGGTCGGAGGCGATCCGAAGGAGGTTCTGGCGGAGGGCCTCGACCTTCCGCATCCCCACCTGGTCGGCGAAGTAAAACTGGCGGTCCAGGTTTCCCGCCTCGACCACGTCGAAATCAACCAGCTTCAGGCTGCGGAATCCGACCCGCACGAGGTGGGCGGCACAGTTCGACCCCAGGCCGCCGGCCCCGGCGATGCCGACCCGGATCGTCCGGAGCCGGTCGAATTTTTCCCGGCCGATCTTCCCGATGAGATGCTCGTGAAACGCTTCGATAATCGTCATAATCCAAAAATCCAGTCCTTTAACACCGGATCGTAGCCCTTTTCGCGAAGCCGGGCCATCATCTCCGGAATGCTCCGTGAATCGGCAATCTCGAACTGCGCAAAGGCGTCTTCCGCCTCGTCCGGAACGGTGTAGCCGCCGACGCTGGTGCAGGAGCCGGCCGACATCCGGGTAATGCCCAGGGGAATCAGGGAATCGCGGAAACAGGAGTCCTCCCGGGTGGAAAGGGCGATGCCCAGCCGGGGCAGAAAGAGCCGCAGGGCCAGAATCGCCTGAACGATGTTCCGGTCGCCGACTTCGCACGAGCCCTGAAAGGCGCCGGCAAAGGGCCTCAGCCTTGGCACGGAGGCCCCGATCTCGACCTCTGGGAACCGGTCCTGGAGGTAACGGGCGTGGAGCCCGACCATCAGGATCTCCCTTCGCCAATCCGCCAGTCCGAGAAGAGCCCCGATATTGACCTGCCTCATCCGGGCCGCGGCGCCCCGCTCCGGCGCCTCCAGGCGATAGCGGAAATTCCGCTTCGGCCCAGCGGGGTGGAGAACCCGGTACAGACTTTCGTCATAGGTTTCCTGGTAAAGGGTCAAGCCGTCGACGCCCTCCGCCACCAGGCCGGCATAGTCTTCCTCCGACAGGGGGTAAACCTCGATGGCCACCGAAGAGAAATGCCTTCTGAGAACCTGGACGCAATCCCGGAGATAACCCACAGGGCTTTCCTTCTTCGATTCCCCCGTCAGCAGAAGAATGTGCTGCAACCCCGTGCCGGCAATAAAGGCCGCCTCGCGATCGATCTCCTCCAGGCTCAGTTTTTTCCGTTTGCGCCGGTTTCTCGAACTGAAGCTGCAGTAGAGGCAGGAGTTTTCGCAGTAATCTGACACGTAGATGGGCGCGTACAGCTGGATCGTCCGTCCGAAATACCTCAGCGTCAGCGCCCGGGCCTTCTGCGCCATCGGCTCCAGGTGGGCTTCGGCGGCCGGGGAAAGGAGGGCGAGAAAATCGGAAAAGGAAAGATGCACCCGCCGAAGGGCCTGTTCGACATCCGCCCCGGAAGCGGCGGCAAGGGCTTCGCCCCAGTCCCGTTCCCGGCAAGCAAGGTAGGTATCGTAAAAGCTTTTTGACAGAAACTCAGTCATGATCCCTCAAAAAACCCGTCAGGGGTGAAGAGGCCCTGGCCTCGGCGGCGCTTCCGGGCATCCCGGTCCGGTAGGCCAGCCTGCCCGCCTTCACCGCCAGGCTGAAGGCCCTGGCGAATTCCACGGGATCCGGGGCAACGGCAACGGCGGTATTGACCATCACGGCGGCGCATCCCATCTCCATGCACTGGCACGCGTCGGAGGGCTTCCCCAGCCCCGCATCGACGATAATCGGCACCGAAATCTCCCGGATCAGAATTTCCACCAGCTCCCGGGTCCTCACCCCCCGGTTCGTGCCGATGGGCGAGCCCAGGGGCATCACGGCCGCCGCGCCGCAGTCGGCCATCCGCCGGGCCATGGAGAGGTCCGGGCTCATGTAGGGAAAGGTGATAAAGCCTTCCTTGACGAGAGTTTCCGTCGCTTTCAGGGTTTCCAGATTGTCGGGAAGGAGATACCTGCTGTCGGCGATGACCTCGATCTTGATCCAGTCTCCCGCCCCGGAGGCCCTGGCCAGCCGGGCGATGCGAACCGCTTCGGCGGCATTCCGGGCGCCGGAGGTGTTGATCATGACGGTGCAGGACGGCGGAATATAATCCAGGATGCTCTCCGCCATCGCACCGCTCTCCACCCTTCGCAGGGCGACGGTGACCACATCGGCCTGCGCGGCCAGCAGGGCCTCGCGCATCTGCGCGTTGCCGGCGTATTTGCCCGTCCCCAGGAAAAGGCGGCAGGCGATCTTCTTTCCTCCGATCTCCAGCAGATCTTCCATTCCTATCCCCCTCCGACAAAGCTGACCAGTTCCACCGAATCCTCCGCCTGCAGGGAGACCGTCGGCCAGTGTTCGCGGGGGATGACTTCGAGGTTCAGCTCGACCACAACCCGCTCCGGAACCAACCCCCGGGTCTCCACCAGCTCCTGCAGCGTCACGTTCCCATCCGGAAGGCTCTCCTCCCGACCGTTGACTCTCACCTTCACGCGTCACCTCCCTGCGCCCTTTTTCAGGCGATCCTTGTACCACCGCGTCCGGGACGCGACATCCTCCGCCTGCATGATGTCGCGGATCAGAGCGACGGAAGAGGCCCCTTCCGACAGCAGGAGATCCAGGTTGGACGTATTGACGCCCCCGATCAAGACCACGGGTGTCGAAGCGATGCGCAGGACTTCCGCCACGTCCCCCGTCCCGATGGAATAGTCCTTGGTCCGGGTGGGAAAGATGGGGCCGAAGGCGAGATAATCGGCGTCCAGTTCACAGGCCCGGCGGAACTGCTCAAGGGAATGGGTGGAAAGGCCGAGAATCCGATCCTTTCCGATGATTTTCCGCGCCGTGTCCACGGAATACGTCTGAAGATCCTCCTGCCCCAGGTGGACCCCGTCGGCGTCCAGTTCAGCGGCAAGGAAGGGATCGTCGTTGACGATGAAGGTCACCCCGCTCTTCCGGCAGAGCGCGGCTAGTCCGCTTCCCAGTTGGAGAAGATCGGATCGCGGCCTGGATTTCTCCCGCATCTGGAGGATATCGACCCCCCCGGCTATCGCCTCTTCGGCAACGGACATCAGGGGCCTGCCGGTTCCGTACTCCTCGGTGAGGACAAGATAGAGATGGCGATCCGTCAGATCGCGCGTGTTTCTTCCGTTCATGTTCAGCCTCGAATAAAAAAGCCCTTATGCTTGAAAATCGAGGCATAAGGGCTCCATGTTCTCTTGCACTCCCTCCGCCGGCATTACCCGGATCAGGTTGTGAGGGTCTTCCGCTCTGCACCTGCGGAACTCTCAGGCCGAAGTTACGGCCTCCCCTTATGCGCTATGAATGGACAAGGATGAAATCACATTATCCCGTTTCTGTCAAGGCGTGAAGCGTTGAAGGTTCGACTTCTCCGGGGTGCCTGAATCCACTTGATAATATCCGAAATCTCAGGTAGTTTGACGGGCAATTTTCCTGAAGACCGCTTCTTCGTTTCCGGCCCCCGGCCGGTAATCCGCGAGATCCAGCAGGAAACCGGGGAGACGGACAGAAGCCGAAAAAAAATGAAGAGGATTCCCCAATGACCCGATATGTCAACGATTCGGACTTGCTGCAATTCGTTCAGGATGTGTTCTCCAGCTTCGGAATCAGCCGGGAGAATGCCCTCATCTGCGCCGACAACCTCGTCCTCGCCGATCTGCGAGGCGTTTCATCCCATGGCGTGGCGCGCCTTCGCCGTTATGTGGACGGCATGACCAACGGCACCATCCTGCCCCACAGCGAGCCCTGGGTGGTGCGCGAAGCCCCGTCCACCGCCACGGTCGACGGCCAGGCGGGCCTGGGGCAGATCACAGGGCATTTCTCAACCGGGATGGCGATTGAAAAAGCCAAAAAAACCGGCGTCGGCATTGTCGCGGTGCGCAATTCAAATCACTACGGCATCGCGGGCTACTATACGCAGATGATGCTGGAAGCAGGCCTCCTGGGAATCTCCATGACCAATACGGCGCCCCTCGTCGTGCCGACCTTCGGGAGAAAGATGATCATCGGCACGAATCCCATCAGCCTCACCGCACCGACGAAACGGAACCTGCCCTTTTTCCTGGACATGGCCACCTCGGTGGTGCCCCGCGGAAAGCTGGAGGTCTACGACCGGATGGACAGGGACATGCCCGCGGGGTGGGCCGTGGACTCCAGCGGCCTGACGACGACGGACGCCACGAGGGTTCTGAAAAACATGGTCGCCCGCCTGGGCGGGGGCATTCTTCCCCTCGGCGGCGAAGGGGAGCTTTACGGAGGTTACAAGGGGTACGGCATCGCCCTTCTGGTGGACATTCTCTGCGGCGTCCTTTCAGGGGGAGCCTATGCCGACATGGTCGATGTCAAAGGTCCCGGCGGCGAAGGTCAGCCTGCCCGGGTTGCTCACTTCTTCATGGCCCTGAACATCGAGAATTTCGTGGAACTGGACGTTTTTCAGGAAAAAATGGACGACCTCATCGACCGCCTCAAGGAATCGGAAAAGGCCGAAGGCCAGGAGCGGATCTATATCCACGGAGAGAAGGAATACGAACTCTACGAAAAACACAAATCATCGGGCGTCCCTCTGGAAGAACCTGTATTCGACAGCCTGAAGGCTATCGCCCTGGAGCGCGGAGTGCCCTTCGAACTCTGAGGTGGAAAGGAAAATCCGTCATGACGCGCGTTTTTATCCACGGCCTGGAAAGCAGCAGCCAGGGTGACAAAGGCCGCTATTTCCGGGAACGTTATCCCGACATGATCATTGAAGATTATTTCGGGTCCCTGGAGGAACGAATGGAGACCCTGAGGAAGCGGCTGGAAGGAAAAGCGGACCTGATCCTGGTGGGATCGAGTTACGGCGGGCTGATGGCCGCGATCTTCGCCTGCGAACAGGAGGAGCGGGTTCGTAAGCTCGTCCTGCTGGCGCCGGCCCTGAGTCTTCCCGGATTTGCCCCTTACCTGAACCGGCGCCTCTGTGTCCCGACGGCCCTCTTTCACGGCAGCGGGGACGACGTCGTCCCCCCGGAACCGGTGCGGGAGATCGCCGAACAGGTTTTTCTCAACCTGAGTTATAACCGGGTTGTTGACGACCATTCCCTCCATGAGACCTTCTCTTCCATGGCCTGGGATTCCCTGATCAACATCAAACAGGATGGCACGTATCAATAAGGATGGTCATGGTAAAGCCCGCGATGACACCGTCCATGGAGCGTCTTTGGTGACCGGTCACGTATGGACAGATGCGGCTTTCAAAATCCAATTTAAATGACTCTATTATGGTTCGACTACGTTTGGTGGCTTAAAATATGCTAATGCACTTCATGATTGGGCATTGTTCCGCCGTTTGTTGATCCGGCCAGATTTTCCTGCCCTAATCAGGACATAACTCTCCCATATTTAAAACTCATTCTGATAAAAGTGATTATGAACGACAAAGATCAATCTACCAGAAGTGCAGTGTTTTTAACAAACGGGTGCCCTGAAAATCGGCTTGACGCTGCCAGTATGCTGGAATTGTGGCGCAGTCAAGGTCGGGATGTTTCTTCAGATGTCTCCAATGCAGATTTAATCCTTTTCAACGCTTGCGGCCTGACGGATGCCAACGAAATGACATCTCTAGAAATCATCAAAGATATAAGAAAGAAAAAGAAGAAAAGTTGTCGTCTTATTGTCTGCGGCTGCCTTCCAAGAATTAACCCCGCAGCTCTTGAAGGGATCTATGAGGATATTACGTTCGGATCGGATGATATTAAATCTTTTTCAAAATTGATAAATGCCGATCAATCAAGGAATTATCCTTGTGCTAATTATTTGCTTCCAATCACCACCTATAAAAATATCAGTATCAAAAGTATTAATCGATTCAATAAGCTAATTGATCCATATTTTACTTTGTATCATCTTTTGCTTAATAAACGATATTCCAGGTATGGGCGTGAAAGAGATATCTCCAATCCCCGCCATTATTTCATCAAAATCGCTACAGGTTGCGTACATCGTTGCTCCTACTGCGCCGTGAGACTATCACGAGGGCCTATTCACAGCAAGCCGATAGAAAACATTTTACAGGAGGTAAGAAAGGGCTTAATGGAGGGCTTCTCAGATATTGCGCTTCTAGCAACGGATTCGGGCAGCTATGGTGTTGATCGTAACGCCACGTTTGTGGATCTCTTGAATGAAATTCTTTCCATCCCAGGAGACTTTCGTATTCGGCTTAGAAATGTCCATCCGCAGTTCTTGACTTTCAAGTTGCCAGACTTGGTTCCCATTTTTAAAACAGGCAGAATTGTACATATGACTTCGGCGATTCAATCCGGTAACAACAGAATTCTAAAACTGATGAATAGAAATTATACAGTCGAATCCTGTTGTGCCGCCTATGATGCGCTTAAGAAGGCATGTCCCTCTCTACAGATTCGATCCCAGATCATTGTGGGTTTTCCAGGTGAGACAGAAGCCGAATTTCAAGATAGTCTCAAAGTGATAGATACAGGATTATTTGATTTTATGGAGGTTTACCAATTCTCTCCCCGAATAAACACACCGGCTGCAGCGTTGGCAAACAATTTGTCATCGAGTGTTGTATCGAATCGTTACTATCGCCTGGTGAAAAAAATTGTGGAACAGATCGAGAACGGAAGGAAAACTCGGTGATTAACATTCACGTAGATTGATGTGCCTCAGTCGAAACCGGCCTTATCAATCTCAAATTTTACATGCCGTAAGGCCATGCATTTCTTGACAAGCCGAAGAAAGTAGTCGATAAGAAAGGCCTTGTATCACATTCGGAAAGAGGCTTGAAAGCATGTATTCCAAAAAGGTCATTGTCCACTATTCCGCCGGCATTGTCGAACAGCCGATCATCTACCAGCTGGTCAAAAAGTATGATCTGATCTTCAACATCCTCAAGGCCAGGATCTTCCCCCGGCGGGAAGGCGTCATCGTCCTGGAGCTGAGCGGCGAAAAGGACAACTTTGATGCGGGGGTCCGCTTTCTCCAGGAAAAGGGCCTGCGGGTCGAACCCCTGTCCAAGAGTGTCAGTCACAACACGGAAAAATGCGTGCACTGCGGTGCCTGCACCTCCTTCTGCCCCACCGGCGCCCTGTCCATGGACCCGGTCACCATGAAGGTCTCCTTCGATCCGGAAGTCTGCAACGGCTGCGGCCTCTGTGTGACCGCCTGCCCGGCGAGGGCGATGGAGATCAACCTGGGGTTCTGACCGGGGACCGGAACGTCCCCCCCCCCGACGAATGCCCGCCGCGGCTTGAGACGTTCTCATTTACCTGCTCGGCTGTTTCTCTTTCTCCTTTCCCGTCAGGGAATCCATGCCCTCGGTAAACTTCCTCCCCTTCTCGTAGACAACCTTTCCCGTTTCGTACGTTTTTTTGCCGGTCTCCACGATTTTTTCCGCCTTCACCCTGGTCTTCTGCCAGAATTCCCCCACGTCCTTCGAAGACCGGCCCGGCTCCTTCAGGTAGTGATATCCTGCGATGGCCAGAACGATAAGGACGCAGAACAGGGCGAGCTTGATCAGCCGATTGAAGATGAAGTAGCAGATCAGAACCGCCGCGGCAAGAATCAGCATCAAGGCGGTATGATGGGACGAAAGGTAAGCTAACAGGGAATCCATGGCCATCTCCAAAAGCAGAATCGCTTCATCTTAAAAGTTCTCCTTGATCCTCGCATTGTGATTACCGCGCTTTTGTAATAAAATCCAGCTCTCCTTTCGTCTTGACAAACTCTTTCAGGATGATAAGAGTCCATCCGGATCGAATCCGGAAAGGAGCAGGAATTGAAATCGGAACGCCCGTTGTCCAGGGTCGCAATCGCCACACTGGGCTGCAAAGTGAACCAGTACGAATCGGCGGGAATCGGGGAGGCCCTGGCGCGTTCAGGCCATGCCCTCGTCCCCTTTTCGGAAACAGCGGATTGCTACATCATCAACACCTGCACCGTAACGGCCCGGACCAACTACCAGTCCCGGCAGATCATCCGGCAGGCGATCCGGAAAAATCCCGAGGCCCTCATCGTGGTCACCGGATGCTACGCCCAGACCGCGCCGGATGAAATTGCCGAAATCCCCGGCGTTTCCCTGATTGCAGGTCATGGAGAGAAGGATCGGATCCCCGATCTGCTCGGCAGCCTGGAAAAAAACGGCCGGGAAATCCGTGTCGGGGACATTTCTCCGGTCCGGCCCTTTGCTTCCCTGCCTGTGAGTCGCTTTCAGGATCACACCCGGGCCTTCCTGAAGATCCAGGACGGCTGCAACGCCTGGTGCCGCTACTGCATCATTCCATCCGCCAGGGGAAGAAGCCGGAGCCTCTCGCAGGACGGGGTCCTGGAGCAGCTGAATCTCCTCGGCCGGGCGGGATACCGGGAGGCCGTCCTGACTGGAATTCACCTCGGGGCTTACGGGCAGGATCTCTCGCCGGAAACCTCCCTTGTCGACCTTTTGAAGCGGATCGAAAGGGAAAGGCCGCTGGAGCGACTCCGCCTGAGCTCCATTGAGCCCACCGAAATTTCGGATGACCTGATTTCGCTGCTGCGGAAATCCAGCCTGATCTGCCCCCATCTCCACATCCCGCTCCAGAGCGGCGACGACGCCATCCTCTCCGGGATGGGACGCCAGTATTCCGCCGCCTTCTATAAAGCCCTGCTGGTGGATCTCGAGGGGGCGATCCCCGATCTGGCCATCGGCATCGACGTTATCGCCGGCTTTCCCGGAGAGGATCGGGCATCCTTCGAAAACACACGGGAGCTGATCGAATCCCTGCCCGTGGCCTATCTCCATGTGTTCCCCTATTCGCCCCGCCCGGGGACCCCTGCTGCGGACATGCCCGATCAGGTTCCCCCGGACGAGAAGAAAAGGCGTGCGGAAATCCTGCGCGATCTTGGTGCGCGGAAGCGGGAAACCTTCGCCCGGCGTTTCCAGGGGCGCACCCTCCAGGTTCTCGTAGAGGAGCGGATTGACCGCATCAGCGGCCTGAGGAAGGGGTTTTCCGGCAATTATCTTCCGGTCCACCTGATCAACAGCAGGGCCTCCCAGGTCAACTCCCTGATCACGGTCCGGCTTGAAGGCTTCGAGGGCACAAGAATCCTGGGGAGGGTCCTTTCGCCATGACCAAAGAGCGCCATCAAGCCCTGAAGAACCTGGAAACGGCTCTTTCCCACCCCTTCGCCGACATTTCCCTGCTGGATCATGCCCTCGTCCACCGCTCCTATGTCAACGAGAACCCGGCATGCTCCTTCGGCGACAACGAACGGATGGAATTTCTGGGAGATGCCGTTCTCGAACTGTGCATCACCGATCTGCTGATGAAAACCTTCCCGGACTATTCGGAGGGTCAGCTGTCCAAACTGCGGGCCTCCGTCGTCAACGAGCAGCCCCTGGCCGATCTCGCCAGGAAACTCGAGATCGGTCGCTGCCTCCTCCTGGGCAAAGGGGAGGAAAGCTCCGGCGGCCGCTCCAAAACCTCCATCCTGGCCGATACCCTTGAAGCCGTCATCGCCGCCGTTTACCTGGATGGGGGCTTTGACCGGGCCTGCGAAGTGGTCCGCGGACTTTTCAGCCTCCTGATCGTAGAAGGAAGCCGCAACCTGACCTACCGGGACTACAAGACGGCCCTCCAGGAGTACAGCCAGAACCGGTTCAAGGAGATTCCCAGCTATGCGCTCATCGGGGAATATGGCCCGGACCATGACAAAATCTTCGAGAGCCGCCTTTCCCTTTCCGGGATCCTGGAAACAACGGGCAGGGGGAAAAGCAAAAAGGAGGCGGAACAGAACGCCGCCCATGCCGCCCTGGATGCCCTGATGCAGAATTCCGATGAGCAAGGCTGAGCTTCATGGCCGCCCCCCGGATCATTCCGATCTTTCTGCCCTACCAGGGATGTCGCCAACGCTGCATCTACTGCAACGAAAGTATAGCGACGGGCGTGGCGCCGGGAGCCCTCTCCGAAGAGACTCTGCAAAAGATCATGGCGCTTTCCTCCGGCCGCTCAAAACCGGACTGCCGGCCGGTTCAGATCGCCTTCTACGGAGGGACCTTCACCGGAATGGCGGCAGAGGAACAGACCCGCCTGCTGAGGATGGTCCAGCCCTTTCTGCGGGAAGGCCGGGTCGACAGCCTCCGGATTTCCACGAGGCCCGACGAGATTGACGAGGATAACCTCGATCTCCTGCGCCGTCATGGCGTAAAGACCGTGGAAATCGGCGCCCAGTCTCTCGTTGAGGACGTCCTTCGCCGATCCCGGAGGGGCCACACCGTGGAAGATGTGCTCTCCGCCGTGAAACGCCTGCGCCGGAAAGGATTCGAGATCGGAATACACCTGATGGCCGGCCTTCCGGGCGACAGCCGGCAGTCCTTCGCCACCACCATCGACCGAACCTGCATCCTCCAACCGGACACGGTCCGGCTCCATCCGAC
>MVRU01000053.1 GCA_002067745.1 Syntrophus sp. PtaU1.Bin005 | reverse complement strand
TTCTTCCTGATTCCGGCCGAGGGCGGCGAGCATTATCCCATGAAACTGTTCGCCAAGAAGCAGCCCTGGATGGGAATCATCGGTCTCATCATTACCTGGCTCGGCGCCTTTGCCATGCTTTACGTGGTGCGGGCTATCGTCAATCCGCTGAACCTGATGCCGGGAGTGCCGCCGGACGTTCCGGTTGCATCCGTGGCGCTGTCCATTGTCATCGCGACGCTGCTGTGGCATCACGTCTTTGACGATTGGCCCACGGCAGCCATGGTCCCGAATCCGGTCGCCCGGATCCTGACCCGGATCGCCATCTGGTGGGTCATCGGCCTCGCTTACGGCATCATCTGGGTGAAAATTTTCAAAATGGTCCCCTACGCCGGCACCGACATGGGGATGGGCTACCCGGTCATGGGCATCCTGGCAGGCCAGTTCGTCTGGCTCATGGCGTTCCTGTACTACAACACCTTCTTCGACAAGTGGCCCCTGGTCAGGAAAGTGCCTGCCGGTAAACAATAGGATGCTTTGCTGATCGGGCAAGCGTCCGGCTGCTTTTCATGATCCATTTATTTTTAATGGCGCCTGCTTTCAGGGACCTAAGAAGCCCCGAAGGCAGGCGCTTTTTGTTGAATGGAAACTTGTTGGAAAATCCATCTTGATCCAACCAGGGGATAATGTTAAAATTCATGTAATTTCGAGACAGTAGACGCACAGGATGACGTATAGGCAAGGGACAGCACGCTCAGTGGCTTTTAAAAGCGGGTGGCATGATGAAGAAACCAAGCCCGAGTCACAGTTTCCGCATTTCTCTGGACATGCCGGATGTATCGGATTGCCGGTCGAGCCTTGAGGCTGCGGCGCGCGGCACGGGCGGCGAGATCATGGAGATGAAGATCCTTTCCCGGCGCGACGGCAGAATCACCCGGGAAATTCTGATCCAGGCACCCGATGAAGACAGCGAAAAAAAAACGGTCGAAGCGATCCGGAATCTGAAAAACTGTCACATCCTCGAACTCATCGACTGCACCTTTCATCTCCACAGGGGGGGGAAAATCGAGATAACCAGCAAGATTACCCTCAGGGACCGCAACGATCTCGCCATGGCCTATACCCCGGGCGTCGCCCGAATCTGCATGGCCATCCAGGATGACATTGAACGGGCCGGCGATCTAACGATCAAGAAAAATGCGGTGGCGATTGTTACCGATGGGACGGCAGTCCTGGGGCTGGGTGATATCGGTCCGACGGCGGCCCTGCCCGTCATGGAGGGAAAAGCCGTTCTGTTCAAAACCTTCGGCGGCATCGACGCCTTCCCGATCTGCCTGGACACCAGGGACCCGGAAGAGATCATCTCGGCGGTAAAATGGATGGCCCCCTCTTTCGGCGGGATCAACCTGGAAGACATTTCCGCTCCCCGCTGCTTTGAAATTGAACAGCGTTTGAAAAGGGAGCTCGACATTCCCGTCTTCCACGATGATCAGCACGGCACGGCGGTCGTTATCCTGGCGGCCCTCGTGAACGCCCTGAAGCTTGTCAACAAGCGCCTCGAAGAAATTCTGGTTGTCGTAAACGGTCTGGGAGCGGCCGGGACAGCCTCCATCTTTCTGCTCCGGGCTGCCGGCGTCCGCCGGATTATCGGCTGCGACCGCAGCGGCATCCTGTATCGAGGGCGGCAGGAAAACATGAACCCTGTCAAGGCGGACCTCGCCCTGATAACCAACCCCGGGAAACGAAGAGGCACCCTCTATGACGCCCTGCGGGGCGCTGACGTTTTTATCGGTCTGTCCAGACCCGGTTTGCTTCAGGGTAAGGACATAGCCGTTATGGCCAGGGACCCCATCGTCTTTGCCATGGCCAATCCGATTCCGGAAATCATGCCGGAAGAAGCGGAAGGGTACGCAGCCCTCGTGGCCACGGGCCGCTCCGACTACGCCAACCAGGTAAACAACGTCCTGTGCTTTCCCGGCATTTTCCGGGGGGCCCTGGACTGCCACGCCCGGGACATCAACGAGGCCATGCTGCTGGCCGCCGTCCATGCCATCGCCTCCAGTGTTGAAGCAGACAAGCTCAATCGGGATCGGATCATCCCAAGCATCTTTGACCCCGCCGTGCAGCCCCGCGTTGCAGAAGCCGTAAAGGAAGCGGCGAGGGAATCGGGCGTTGCCCGTTCCCACAGTGCCTATTCCTCACCGATTGATCCGTAGGGTATATTTAAAAGGGTAATGAGAAGCGACGCTCCGCCCCGGCCATAACCGTTCATCTCCAATGGAATTTCATGGCGTTTCCTGAGAAGCGGCAGGACGGGAAGTTGTCAACGGGTGGGTGCCGAAACGGGTCGCGAAAACCCCGCCGATGCCGACGACCAGGGCAAGAATCTTGACCATCCATCCCAAAACGGGGATCCAACCCACGATCCACAGAAGGAACAATCCCCAGAAGGTCTCCTTGAGAGCCCTGGAGTTGCTTTTCTTGAACAGCGCCAGGAGCTTGCTTCCGATCAGCCGGGCGATGGAAACCAACCCAAGAAGCGCCGCACAGGCAATCAGGGTGAGTTCAAGGGGGACCAGAACGATCCCCACAACGGATATGGTCAATAAGACCGCCAGGGGGACCATGAGGATGAGAACAAGGAGCCCCCAGAGCCCCACCTGAAGCAGGTGGGTCTCGATGGCCTCCACAACCAGATTGACCGGTTTGGGAATCAGGGTGACGATCAGCAGGGCCAGTATCAACAAACCGGTGAAAACCAGGATGGAAAAAATCGTAAAGACCCATGACCACCCTTCCCAGTTGTCATTCAGGACATCGGAAATCGCCTCGGAAAGATTCGAAGAGTTGATTTCCGTCAGGGTCCCTGCGATCTGCGCCCCCTTACCCAGCACGACAACCCCCCCAAGGCAGACGACATCCCCCCCGACCTTGGCGGTGCGGCTCAGTACGATCGGCCCTCCCACAGAGACGACATGAGACTGCACGGTCCCGGAAACGGTAATCTGCCCCCCGAAGGAAATGACGTTGCGAGCCCACTGCCCTTCGGCGACATGAACATTTTCATTGATCTTGACGATCGTCTTCTTCTCGGCGGAAGCCTCCGTTACAAAGCAGAAGAGCAGGATTAATCCAAAAAGACAAACTCCGATCCGCCTCATGTTCTCCCGCCACCCCGACTGGAAGATTCTCATATGTAAAGAAGCCCCTGCTCCCGCCCCCAAAAAAGTCCGCCGGTTCAATTCGGCCCACCACTATAGCACTTCTTGACTCAGTCCTTTATTAGAGTCTCCACGCCCGTGCGCTCGGTGCTATCCCCGTTTCCATCCCTCCGAGCGCCCTGCTCCACAATCCGGAACGGCACTAGGATTCGAATCCTTCAACCATCCCCCGACGCCGGCGGATCAGCTCAAAGAAACCGGGCAACAGGGAAACAATGATGATCGCCAGAATGACAAGCGTGAAATTCTCTTTCACCAGGGGCAGGTTACCGAAGTAATAGCCGCCCAATAGAAAAAGGACAACCCAGAAAAGGCCGCCCGCGATGCTGTACGAGAGAAACCGAAGGTATGCCATTCTGCCGATTCCCGCCACAAAAGGGGAAAACGTCCGGACAATAGGGAGAAACCGTGCGAGGACAATGGTTTTTCCCCCATGCCGTTCATAAAACCTGTGGGTCCGATCGAGATATTCCCTCTTGAAAAACCGGGGATTGTTCTGATGAAAGACGCGGGGCCCGATATATTTGCCCAAGGTATAATTCACGTTGTCCCCGGCCACTGCAGCAACTGGGAGCATCAGCAACAGGAGGTCCAGCTCCAGCGCTCCGGCAGCGGCAAGAGCCCCCAGCCCGAAAAGCAGGGAATCCCCCGGAAGAAAAGGGGTCACGACCAGTCCCGTTTCGCAGAAAATAATCAGGAAAAGAATAACGTAGGCCCAGACACCAAAGCTTGACACCAGGATACTCAGATACCGGTCGAGATGAACAAAAAAATCAATAACAGTGACAAGGATTTCCATGCGATAGATATTCCGTTCCTATTCCCTTTGTGAGCGCGGAGTATAGGAAAGGACTTCCGGAAAGTCAAGAAGTCCCCTGTCCTTTTTCACACTTCAGCCAGCGGGGTGGAAAGATCCCGCCCTGCCTGTCTTTCAGCGGAACAGTCTTCCCGCGATGCCGGCCACATGGCGCCCCTGGAAACGGGCTCCAGCCAGTTCATTTTCACTGGGCCATCGTTCATTCTCCGTCCCAGCTATTGTTGAAGCTCCGTAGGGTGATCCGCCCGTGACTTCGTCATTCCTTGTCTGCCCCTGGAATGAATAGGGAAGGCCAACAATAATCATGCCATGATGCAGCAGAGTCGTATGAAAGCTGAGGATTGTAGATTCCTGGCCGCCATGCTGTGTTCCCGTGCTGGTGAACACACTACCGATCTTTCCGACCAGCGCCCCCCTGGCCCACAGGCCTCCCGTTGCGTCCAGGAAGGAGCGCATCTGACCGCACATGTTTCCGAAACGGGTGGGTGTGCCGAAGATGATTGCATCGGCTGCAACCAGTTCATCCGCAGCACAGACCGGGATGTGGGAAAAGGCCTTTTGCGCGTCGAAAATGCCTATCTTTTTAAGCAACTCTTCCGGGAGTGTTTCCGGGACCCGCCGCATCACGACCTCGGCGCCCGCCATTTCTCCCGCACCTTCAGCCACGGCCTCGGCCATGCGGTGAACATGGCCATAGGCGGAATAATAAACGATCATAATCTTCATGATTGAACCTCCGTGAATGGTTGAAACCCGTTCCAATACACCCTTTTTTACATCCTTTTACAAAACCCCGATAAGGATCAGTCCGGACAGGACGGTTATCAGCCCCATTGCCCCGGTCAACCGTCCAGAAACGCGATGAATCGCCCTGATTTCAGGAGCATGGCCCGGAAAACGGAAGGAAGATAACCCGAGCAGAAGCGTCATGAAAGCACCCAGCAGCGTGGCGCCCCCCAGCCAGGTATGGGGTGACGCAAAGTGCGCCCCGGCGGACTGCGATACCAGGAGGATGGCGGCCAGAAAGCCGCCCAGCAGAACGAAACCCGCCCCGATGCCGGCGCGCCGATGCACCTTCAACCACCAGCGTTTGCGGCGGAAAACCATGGCCACGGCCACACCGGCCAGCAGCAGTGCCATCGAGGCCAGCATGAATCCGATATGCAGATAGAACAAGTTCATGGGGCCTTACCTTGCTGACGGGCTGGGCATCACGATGCTGACGGTACGGGTCCCATAGATGTTGCAGAACACCTTGACATCCACCCGGTCACCATCCGCCAATGTCATTTTGTAGACATAAACAAATCGGGATTTATCCGGTTGGCTCTTATATTCGTAAATCTCCGGTTTATCCCTGTTCTTTTGAATCTGGACCTGCTTGACATAATGAGAACCCGGGAACGGTGTGCTGTGCGTGATGGTGACCTGAAGCGCCTGCTGGTCTTTCAGGTAGGACAATTTTACGTCCCCCGGAGGATGAGCGTAGACCGACCACGGACCCATCAGCACCAACGCCGATAACCCGGCCAGATACAACCCGAACCGGAATCCGCCCCGCAAAGAAAAGGGTGAACGGCTGATCCGGACCCCGGAGGTTCTGCCTGTCCTCCGGAATATTCCTTTTTTCCCGATGCGATCTAAAAAAAACGATCTGCTCATGGCGGTTTCCCCCTTCATTCTTGGTTTTACCTCGTCAAGGCCCGGTTTTGCCGGGAGCTTTCAAGGCCATCACCTTGATCGCCTTGTTTTACAAATTAACACAAAAATGATCTGAACTAAATATCTAAAATATTTTCAATTTATTTCTTTTCACGTAGGGTTGCAGGACATCAAACCAAAGAGGCCACAACCGGTTGAAACCGGCCATGGCCTCTTTGAAAGTGACGTTTTGTAACGGGGGTGTTTTGTGTCTGTTCTTAACGGGATCGAGCTCCGGCCAATTTCTTCCTGAAGCCAGCCAGCGCGGCAAGACCCGGGGCAAATAGCCACAAAGCGCCGGGAATCGGGACCGCGCTCCCATAGGCCTGGATCTCGGATACCGAATAGGAATTGTCACCGGAAAGAGCATAGAAGCGAAGAGCATCCGTGGTAATGGGTGTTTCCAGAACATACTTTTCCGTATCGTCGGCGGGATTCGGGCGAGTCTGCATTCCACTGCCATAACCGTCATAGTTCGGCACTGTCCACGCAGTCCACCAGGAATCTGTTGCTATGTCACGGAATTGGACCATGTACTGATCATTATCATCGGCCTGGGCAATCATACTGTTGATGACATAGGTGCCGCCCAGATCGATCTCCGCATACGCGGCCGTCCCGTTCCAATAAACGGTCCCACTTGTCCAGGAAGTGCCTCTAGGGCGGAAAATCCCATCGGTCAGGGTACTCCCCGCTGCACCATACATCGTCCCATTGAGCGTAACCGCCTTTCCCAAGGCCACATTCACCTCGGCGCTCATGCCCGCTGCAGGCAAACAAACGATTGCCGCTGCAGCAAGGGCACACAACCATCCCTTAACGCTTTTCATCCTGATCATTGCCGTACCTCCTTTCAAATGTTCCTTCGTCTCCATAATCAATCTGCAGTCCTTTGTGCTTTAGCTGTAACTATTTGAATAATTCCCGAAACCTTAGTTTTCTTCGACTCAGGGCTCCAAGCCCGACAAGACCACTGCCGAGGAGCAGAACCGACGGAGGAACCGGGACAGGATTCACCTCTACCGTAGCGGCGGCAATAAAGGGAATACCGCTGCGACCTTTGTCATAGGCCGTAAATACAATGTTCGTCAGCGTTTCGTCGGAAAAATCCGCCGGCAGCCAGTAAATCTGCATGTCCAGCCTGGCCCTTCCGTTGCCGTTGTCGAATGCGGCTACGGCATTAGTACCGTCGATGATGTTATTGTAGCCGCCTGCAAAGTGATCCCGCACATTTCTTCCCTCCTCGAGATCTGCGGAATAATAGGCTCCGTCGGAACCGTTAAACTCGACTTTCCCGATAACCGTCCCGTATTCGCCACAATAGGAATTGATGAGCGTATAGGCATTGGTTGCGCCGTAGACATTCACAGGTATGGTAAGAGTTCCGTTATAAAACACATTATTTCCGGTGTTTTCTTCCACTTCCAACTTGAAAGGGACGCCGTTCCACGTGCGGAGGCCAGGGAAAACGCTGTTGTACGTACTGCCATCGCTCCACGTGGAAATATTCGTGTTCAGTGCAGGAAGTGTCAAGGTTGTGAAAGACGGTGCTGCCTGGGCAGCAACGCCAAACATCAGGCTGCCGAAAACGAAAGCAAAAAGGGCAGCCATCACAAGTTTACGCATAGATTCCTCCTTATATCTGTATGGGTTATTCTCCTCTTCTCCTACGTCTGATGACTCATTGACATGGCAACCATCTTCACATTGCCTGCGGTCAGCGGCCTCCCACCCCCTTTTCCATCCCGTCTTCTGTTATTCAATCAATCCTTCTAAATCGGTGACTTCCCAAACTCAGGCTTTCCGAAATCTCCGCCCGGAGACGGAACGTCATTTGTCCGTCGGCAGGTAAGGCAGGAAATCTGAAATTTGATATTTTAACATTACCGAAGTCAGCAGGAAAAAGTAAATACAGATAAAACCGTATTTTATCTAAGAGATTGGTGTAGAACTCCGATGATTTTCCAGGAATCCAAATCCTTAATCTCATGATCGGTTTCATGGGCTGGGTCAGACCGATCACGAAGGACCCGGATGCCCCCGACCAGATAACCAAAAGAATTGACAGATGGGTGGAAAAAGGATAGCTTAGCGCCTGACGCAGAGTTCACCTGCCCGATATTGCACAGAAAGAGGTGTTTCCCCGACGGATAAATGGATCAGAATTGCCGCCACCGGATTGGGAGCCGGTTATGCCCCCGCCGCACCGGGTACTGTGGGCACAGTCCTGGGCATTCCCCTTTATCTCGCCATTTCACTCTTGTCCCAGCCGCTTCACATCCTGGCCATCCTGGCCCTGACGGGTCTGTCCATCGGGATTTCCCAGAGGGCGGAGGCCCTTTTCATGGAGAAAGATTCTCCGCACATCGTCATTGACGAGGTGGTCGGCCTTCAGTATGCTCTCCTTCCAGCGGAACAGAACATCTCTCTGATCATCATGGGATTTCTGCTTTTCCGATTCTTCGACATCGTCAAGGTTTTTCCGGCGGGATGGGTTCAGGACAAATTGCCGGGCGGCTACGGCATCGTGGCGGATGATGTTGTGGCGGGAATTTATGGCGCTCTGCTGCTCTGGTTTTTAAGCGGATTCTGGGCATGAAAAGCCCGCGGGAGGTTTTAAACGAACAGGCTGTTGGAAGAGGGACAGGACAAGGAGGCAGGCAATGCAGGTCGGCATTCTGACCATCGGCAATGAACTGATCAGTGGCAGGACCCAGGACACGAACACCTCCCATATCGCCAGGGAGCTGAATATACAGGGATGGCAGGTCCCGATCCTGATGTCGGTGGATGACGACGAAGCCGCCATCAAAACGGCACTGGACCATATCCTGGCCCAGACGGACGCCGTCATCGTAACGGGGGGACTGGGACCGACGACAGATGACAAAACGACGGAGGCCATTGCCAGGGCTTATGGTTTGAAACTGTACCGCGATGAAACCATTCTTTCCAAAATCAAGGCCATTTTTGACCGTTACGGCCTCTACTGGGCCCCCAGCAACTCCAAGCAAGCGGATTTTCCCGAAGGGGCCGAACCCATCGCCAACCCGGTCGGGACGGCCTGGGGCTTCTCTCTGAATGTGAAGGGCAAGCTCATTGCGGTCCTTCCAGGCGTTCCGGCAGAGATGAAACGGATGCTGTCCCAGGGCGCCCTGCCGACCCTCCGCCGAACCTTCCCGGAGGCCGCCCAGGCGGTGGCCTCCCGCACCATCAAGCTCTCGGGAATATCGGAAGCCGAAGTGGATCAGCGCCTGGCCGATGCGGATCTGGAAGGCCAGGGGGTGTCCGTGGGCTTTTATCCCCATTTTCCGGAACTCCGGCTGGTCCTTACCGTCAGGAAGCCGACGGAGGAGGAAGCCCGGTCGCTACTGAAAATCGCCGAAGCTCAAGTCGTTGAAAGGCTGGAGCGCCACATCTTCGCCTACGATCTGGAAACCCTGGAAGGAACGGTTGCAGCGTTACTTTCTGAACGGAAACTGACCTTGTCCGTCGCGGAATCCTGCACGGGTGGGTTGATTACCGACCGCCTGACGGACATTTCCGGAAGTTCGATCTTTCTGGAGAGGGGCGCCGTCACCTACAGCAATCTCGCCAAAACAGAACTGCTCGGCGTTCCGGAAGAAACGCTCAGGGTGCATGGCGCAGTCAGCGAACCCACCGCCCGGCTGATGGCCGAGGGGGTTCGGAAACTGGGGCACACCGATCTCGGCCTGTCCACCACAGGCATTGCCGGACCGACCGGTGGAAGCAGGGAGAAGCCGGTGGGCACCGTGTACATAGCCCTTGCAGACGGAAGAGAAACGGTCTGCCGAAAATATCTCTTCCGGTGGGAACGGCGGCGCGTCAAAGTCGCAACCTCTCAGGCGGCTCTGACGCTGCTGAAACGATATCTTATTTCGATTCCCGGGCAGACATGATATCCGGGCAGGAACGCCTCGACGCGACATTGGCATGGAAGACGTCTGCTTTCCCGGAGTGCAGCAGTACTCCGCGTGCGCCTTTCCGCAGGGAGGGAGGCTGGCGGCGTGACTGAACTGGAGCCCATCCGGGCCTTTCTGGCCATCGAGCCGCCGGAGTCCGTGCGCCAGGCGGCAGCCACCCTGCAAAGCCGCCTGCGATACAGCCTGTCCGGCGCACTCGGTTGGGTCCGTCCGGAAGGCATGCATCTGACGCTGAAATTTTTTGGAAACATTTCCGAAGGAGACATTCCCCGGATTTCCGCCGCTGTCGAACCGGTCACGGCCCGCTTTGCCCCCCTGAATCTGGAGGTGCGGCGGCTTGGCCTTTTCCCCGATTCCAGGCGTCCGCGCGTTCTCTGGCTGGGCCTGTCAGGGGACCTGGGCGCCCTTAAGGCCCTTCAGGAAGAAGTGGACAGAGAGCTGGCCCGCTTCGGGTTTCAGCGGGAGGAGCGCCCGTTTCGTGCCCATCTGACGCTGGCCCGGATAAAATCGGCCCGAGGGTTGTCCGGCCTTGACCGGGTCATGAACAAAGCCGAGGCCTTCGAGGCAGGCCGTTTTCAGGCCGTCAGCCTGACCCTTTTCCGGAGTCGTTTGACTCCCCGGGGAGCCGTCTACAGTAAACTGGCGGACTATCCCTTCCTCAGCGGCGGAGAATTTGCATCGAGAAGCTGAAAAAATTTCACCTGTATTAATGCAGGATACTCGCGAACAGGAGATTCCCAATATTTCGTAATTTTTCCGGAGGTCATCATGGGCACAGATGGAGATAGAGCAAAGGCGGTGGATCTGGCGATCAGCCAGATTGAAAGGCAGTTCGGCAAGGGTTCGATCATGCGGCTGGGGGCCAAAGAGAAGATCGAGGACATTGCGGTCATTCCGACCGGTTCACTCAGTCTGGATATCGCCCTTGGCATCGGCGGCATTCCGCGGGGGCGGATCATCGAGATCTTCGGCCCCGAATCCGGAGGCAAAACGACCCTGGCCCTGCATATCATTGCTGAAGCTCAGAAAAAAAACGGGCTGGCGGCTTTTATCGACGCCGAGCACGCCCTGGACGTCTCCTATGCCCGGAAGATCGGCGTCAACACCGACGATCTGCTCATTTCCCAGCCGGATACCGGCGAGCAGGCCCTGGAGATAGCGGAAACCCTGGTTCGAAGCGGCGCCCTGGACGTTCTCGTCGTGGATTCCGTGGCCGCTCTGGTCCCCAAGGCGGAAATCGAAGGGGAAATGGGCGATGCCCAGATGGGGCTGCAGGCCCGGCTGATGTCCCAGGCGCTGCGCAAGCTCACGGGCAGCATCAGCAAATCGAACACAACGGTGATCTTCATCAACCAGTTGCGAATGAAGATCGGGGTGTTTTTCGGTAACCCGGAAACGACGACCGGGGGAAACGCCTTGAAGTTCTATTCATCCATGCGCCTGGACATCCGCAAGTCCGGTTCCATCAAATCGGGGCAGGATGTCATCGGCATGCGCACCAAGGTCAAGGTTGTGAAAAACAAAGTGGCTCCGCCCTTCCGGGAGACGGAATTCGATATCCTGTTCGGCGAGGGGATTTCCCAGACCGGGGACATCCTCGACCTGGCGGCGGAGAGCAACATCGTGGAAAAGAGCGGCGCCTGGTATTCCTATGAGGGGGAACGCCTTGGCCAGGGCAGGGACAATACCAGAAACTTCTTAAAAGAAAATCCCGATCTTCTGGCCCGCATTGAGGAGCAGGTGAGAATCAAATACGGCCTGAATCCCCGGCAGCCGGCTCCGGAAGAACCCGCTGGATGATCGACGACGTCCTTCCAGGGAAAGATACCAGGGAAAAAGCGCGGCAAAAGGCCTGGCGTTTGCTGCAAATCCGGCCTCACAGTGAACGGGAGCTCTGGAAAAAGCTCCGGGACAGGGGCTTTCCACCGGAAGTCCTGGCGGACGTCTTCCAGGAGCTCAAAGACTACCGCTATCTGGATGATGCCGCTTATGCCCGCCTGAAGGCCCGGCATCTAGCCGTGGACCGGCTGCTTGGCGACCGCCGCATTGAGCTGGCCCTGCGCGAGAAGGGACTGGATGCGGACCTCATCGCCGTGGCCATCGGGGAAACCCGCCAGGACTTTCCCGAAGCGGAGGCGTTGCAGCGCTTGATTTTCCGTATGCTGAAAGGTGGTCCGCCGCCCGGACCGGGGAATCGGCATTTTCAAAAAATCGTCCGGAGTCTGGAGGGAAAGGGGTTTCCCATCGACCAGATCTTCAAGATTTTAAAGAGCATAAAAGAGGAGGAAGAGTTGAATGATTCTATCGGGGCGTGATATTCGCGAAAGTTTTTTAAGATTTTTTGAGGAAAAGAGTCACACGCGGGTCAGCAGTTCATCCCTGATCCCCAAGGACGATCCGACGCTCCTTTTCACCAATGCCGGGATGGTTCAATTCAAGAACGCCTTCCTGGGACTCGAAGACCGGGGCTACACCCGCGCCGCCTCCTGCCAGAAATGCGTCCGGGCGGGGGGGAAGCACAACGACCTGGAAAATGTCGGCTTTACCGCACGCCATCACACCTTCTTCGAGATGCTGGGCAATTTTTCCTTCGGCGACTACTTCAAAAGGGAAGCCATCTCCTTGGCCTGGGAATACCTTACCGAAGTCATGAAGCTTCCCAGGGAGCGGCTCTGGGTGACCGTTTATCTGGATGATGACGAAGCGTACCGGATCTGGCAGGACGAGATGCACATCCCGGCGGAGCGCATCGTCCGGCTGGGGGAAAAGAGCAACTTCTGGATGATGGGAGAAACCGGCCCCTGCGGTCCCTGCTCGGAAATCATCTACGACCAGGGCGAGGGAACCGGTTGCGGCCGTCCCGACTGCCACATCGAATGCGGCTGCGACCGCTACCTGGAGGTCTGGAATCTGGTCTTTACCCAGTTTGACCGGGATGAAACGGGAACGCTCACCCCGCTTCCCAAACCGAACATCGACACCGGCATGGGGCTGGAGCGCCTTGTCGCCGTCGTCCAGGGTGCAAAGAGCAACTACGACACCGATCTGTTCGCCCCGTTGATCGCAGCCATCACCGAAACGGCCAATCGGCCCTACGGGGTGAATGAGGAAGACGATGTATCGATCCGCGTCATTGCCGACCACAGCCGATCCGTCACGTTTCTCATCGGAGACGGTATCCTCCCCTCCAATGAGGGCCGGGGCTACGTCCTGAGGCGCATTCTAAGGCGGGCCGCGCGGCACGGAAAATTGCTGGGCCTGAATCGGCCCTTTCTCCACGCGATGGCGGCGATCGTTATCAAGGAAATGAAGGGCGCCTACCCGGATCTCTGTGACAAGGAATCCTATATCACAAAAGTTATTCTCAACGAGGAACAGCGCTTCATGGAAACCCTCGACGCCGGCCTGAAAATTCTCCAGGACGAGGTCGCCAGGCTGAAAACAGCAGGCAAGACCGTCATTCCGGGGGACATTGTTTTCCGCCTCTATGACACCTTCGGCTTTCCCACGGACCTGACCGCCGATATCGTTCGCCGCGACGGATTGACCCTTGATGAAGAGGGCTTCCAGAAGGCCATGGAGATTCAGCGGGAAAAGGCCCGGGAATCCTGGAAAGGCAGCGGCGAGGAGGCCGTTTCCATCCTGTACCAGAAGCTTCCCGGACAGGGAATTTCCACGGTCTTTGTGGGCTATGAAGGCGTCTGCGCAGCAGAATCGAGGGTGACGGCCCTGCTGAACAAAGACGGCCTCGCCGAGGAGCTGGGGGAGGGCGAGGAAGGGGAAGTCATCGTCGCCGAAACCCCCTTCTACGGGGAGATCGGCGGGCAGATCGGAGATACGGGAGCGATCGAGGGGAAGGATTTCGTCTTCGACGTCCTTGACACCCGGCGCCCCCTGGACAACCTCATCTCCCATGTCGGCAGGGTCCGCACAGGGCGGATCAGGAAGGGAGATTCCGTCAATCTGACCGTCGCCGAAGAAAAGCGCCGGGCCACGGAGGCCAATCATTCAGGAACCCACGTGCTTCAGGCTGCCATGAAGCGGGTTCTGGGGGATCACATCAAGCAGTCCGGCTCGCTGGTCACCTCAGAACGGCTTCGCTTTGACTTCACCCACTTTTCCAGGATAGAGGACGACGAACTGGAGAGGATCGAAACCCTGGCCAATGCGGTGATCCGAAGGAATATGCCTGTCGTTACCCAGGTCCTTCCCATTGAAGAGGCTTTGAAAACCGGAGCCACGGCCGTCTTCGATGAAAAATACGGCGACCGCGTGCGGGTCGTTCGAATGGGCGACTTCAGCATGGAGCTCTGCGGCGGGACGCACATCCGGAGGACGGGAGACATAGGGTTCCTGAAGATACTTCACGAATCCGCCATTGCTGCCGGCGTGCGCCGCATCGAAGCCGTCACAGGCGGTGAGGCCGTCAAATACGCCCGTCGGGTCGAAAACGAATTGAAAAAGGCTGCAAATCTCCTCAAGTCCAATCCCTCGGAGCTTTCGGAACGCGTGGAGAAGCTGGTCAAAAACCAGAAGGAGATGGAAAAGGAGTTGGAGACGTTCAAAAGCCGGCTGGCCGCCAAGGATTCGGCCGACCTGCTCAGCCAGGCGAAGGAGATCGGGGGAATTAAGGTTCTTACCGCCGCCGTGAACGCGCCCGACGCCAAGACCCTCCGTGATTTCGGGGATAAGCTGAGGGATCGCCTCCAGTCCGGAATCATCCTGATCGGCAGCAGGGCGGAGGGAAAGGCCATGCTGCTGTGCCTGGTTACGAAGGATCTGACGGACCGCTACTCCGCCGGCAATATCATTCGGGAGATCGCCCCCATCGTCGGCGGCAGGGGCGGAGGCCGTCCGGATATGGCCCAGGCCGGCGGCCCGAATCCGGAAAATCTGGAACAGGCCTTGAAGCGCCTGGAAGAACTGATTTAGATCGGATAGGGATACCGGGGGAAATTCGGCCTTTTCAAATGGTGCCGGTTCCCCTGAAAAATAAAAAACGGTCCGAATGGATCAGGACCTTGCCTGACTTCTTCGGACCGTTTGATTATTCTATCGTCTGCTAGGTTAGTGCTTGGCCTTTTCTTCCACTTTCGCAGCGGTGTCCTTCACTGCCGCAGCGGTGCCTTCAACTCCCTTCTTGACAGCATCCTTAGCTTTTTCAGCACCTTCGCCGATCTTCTCTCCAACCTTTCCCGCAGCGTCTTTTGTAGCTTCAGCACCTTCTTCAACCTTCTTACCGGCATCCTGTACAGCATCCTTTGTTGCTTCAACCGCTTTATCAGCTTCCTTTCCGGCCTGCTCCATGGGACCTTCCTGCTTCTGACAGCCGGACACTCCAACAACAAATACCAGAACAACCATTACAGAAAACATGCCCTTCAACAATGCTACAATCGTTCTTTTCATGCTGATCCTCCTTTTATTGTCGGTAATTGGTGGATAAGATACAACAGGTTCAAATCGAAAATCAAGCAATAAAGACGTTTAAGCAATCCCGGTACCCTGCCGGACAGGTCATTTGCTTATTTTCAACCCTTCACGTTATCGGCTGTCCACGGTTGAATTGCTTCATGGCTGTCATGTTTTCTCCTCTGTTTCACTTCCCAGACAAAGCGCGCTTCACCTCTGCATAAAGATAGGTCACCTCTTCATCGGGTAGCCCCGCACCAAAGGCCAGCCGTCCCGTCCGGTGCTTGACGATCACCCCGGTGGACCTGTTCAGCCGGACCAGCGCCTTCAGCCAGCGGGGCGGAACCGGCGGCTGCGTCCCCAGATGGGGCCGGCGTGGAGGGCTCCCGGCAGAATCCATGGCCTTTTCCAACAGGCCGGAGGCGGTGCTGTAATCGAGGTCCACAATCTCCCCTGCCGGGAGCGTTGTCACCGATTTTTTCCAGGCCCCCTGCTGCGTCAAGCGCAGTTCCTGCGATGTGGCGATTATTTCCGTATAGCTTCGCAGCGCATTCACGATGTTGGAGATGAAACGGAAGAGGGGAATCAATCCGAACAGGATCAAGGCAAACCCCAGGAAAAACATCTGGACCGGAACGGGTGTCCGGGTGCGGTCGAAGAACTCCAGAAAACCCGGTCCGAAATAGAGAAGCACTCCCACTGAAATCGCAACGGGAAGAAGGAGGGTCCATTTGAAGCCGTCCCCGGGAATTCGAATAAGAACGCCGCCGGGAATCATCTCAACCCGGCTGCGCAGAGAAACCGGCCGCGTTGGCTCCTCCGTGCCGGACATTCGCCCCTGGATCCTCTCCGCCAGGGACTGCCGAAGCTCTCCGCTCTCCAGGACCGTCTTGTGGTCGCTTGTCGCCTCTTCCAGCGGCACCCGGAGCAGCTCGGCCAGGTGTACGGCCAACTGACGGGATTCACCGTAGCTGGAACCATTCTTGAGTTGAACATCGGGACAGATGGCATCTCCCTTGAGGACAATGGGATATGTATCGGGAGAATCGGAATCGCCGGATGAAAGCCCCAGTTCGACGCTTCTGAAGGACTCCAGGCGGAAA
>MVRU01000052.1 GCA_002067745.1 Syntrophus sp. PtaU1.Bin005 | reverse complement strand
TCAGCAGATCCGCCGCCTGAACCTCGACCTCGAAGAAGCCATCGCCTTCGCCCGGCAGGAGCAGCCCTACCGGGTATCGGGTCGCTGCAGCGTTTTCTGCAAAAGCGACTGCACGCACGCCACCAACAAGGGCATCCCCAAGGGGAAAATCGCTTCGGGCCTCTGCGAGATGATGGCGGGAAAGATCCTGGAGATTCTTCGCGATCTACCCCGCAGAAATATGATGCTCATCGGCGGAACCGCCCGGAACACCGTCATGCTGGATTACCTGAGAAGTGAGATCTCCAGCCTGACGGTTCCGGAAGAAGCGCCGTATTTTGAAGCCCTGGGTTGCGCTCTCTGGGCCCTGGAGCACGAAACCCTGCCCGTTTCCCATCCGGAGGCCGTCATTCAACAGAACCATTCGGCTTTTCACCGACTTTTGCCTCTGGCGGATTTTGTGGATCACGTGGATTTCCGGACCATGGAGCAGGGCGTCGCCCGCAGGGGAGATACCTGCATCCTGGGGCTGGATGTCGGCTCAACCACGACGAAAGCGGTTCTTTTACGGGAGGAGGACAGCCGCGTACTGGCCTCCGTCTACCTGCGCACCAACGGCGATCCCGTCGGGGCTTCCCGGGCCTGTTACGCCGATCTCTACAGGCAGTTGGGGCCCCTGGCGGGAGAGATCCTCGTCCGGGGAGTTGGGGTCACAGGTTCGGGGCGCCAGATCGCCGGCCTTCATGCCATGACGGAAGGCGTCATCAACGAAATCGTCGCCCACGCAACAGGCGCCCTGTTCTTTGATCCGACGGTGGATACCATCTTTGAAATCGGGGGACAGGATGCCAAGTACACCTACGTGAAGGACGGCATCCCCTCCGACTATGCCATGAATGACGCCTGCAGCGCCGGCACGGGTTCTTTTCTCGAGGAGGCGGCAAAGGAGTCCATGGGGGTTGCCATGGAGGACATCGCTGAAATCGCCCTGAAGGGCCATGCCCCCGCCAATTTCAACGACCAGTGCGCCGCCTTCATCAGCAGCGACATCAAAAACGCCGCCCACGAAGGCATGAGCAGGGAGGACATTGTAGCGGGCCTCGTTTACTCCATCTGCATGAACTACAGCAACCGGGTCAAGGGAAACCGCGTCATGGGGGACAACATCTTCATGCAGGGCGGCGTCTGTTACAACCGGGCCATCCCGGTGGCCATGGCCGCCCTGACGGGAAAACGAATCGTCGTCCCCCCGGAACCCGGACTGATGGGCGCCTTCGGCGTGGCCTTGGAAATCCGGAAGCGGCTGGAAAGCGGGCTGCTCAGGGAAGACTCCTTTTCCCTTCAGTCCCTGAGGGACAGGGACATCGCTTACGAATCCCCCTTTGTCTGCCATGGGGGGAAGGAGCGTTGCGACCGGAAATGCGAAATCGCCCGAATCCGTATGGGAGAAAAAGTCCATCCTTTTGGAGGAGCCTGCAACCGCTGGTACAATCTCCGATACGCCCTGTCCGTGGATGGGGAGTCGCTGGATCTTGTCAGGAGCCATGCGGCTCTGACGTTCCAAGGCCCCGTCGCGGGCCGCGGGGATTCCCCATTGGGTGGGGCCTCCCGGACGATGGGAATCAACCGGTCGTTTCTCACCAACACCTATTATCCCCTGTATACATCTTTTTTCAGCCGGCTGGGCTTTTCCGTGATGCTCCCGGATTCTCCCCGGATCGAGGGCATGATGTCGAAAGGGGCGGCCTTCTGTTTCCCGGCGGAACTCGCCCATGGCTTTTTCTATGATCTGCTGCTCAAAAAGCCGGATTTTCTCTTTCTCCCCCACATCCGGGGCATGTACGTGGAAGGAGGGAATTCGACCGGCACAATCTGCCCCATCTCCCAGGCTGAACCCTATTATCTTGCCAGCGCCTTCAGGGATGTCGAGGCATTCCGCCGGCTCAAGGAAGGGGGATCTGTACTGCAGCCGGTCCTCGACTTTTCTCAGGGTTATGATGCCGCACGGGAGGCCCTGGCGGATCTGGCACATTCCCTCGGCTGCGGGAAGAAGGATGTGAAGCGGGCTTTTTCAGCCGCCGTCGCCGACCAGGAGCAGGCGGCGGCGAAGGCCAAGAGCCTCGGCCGGAACTTTCTCCACACGCTGGAAGAACATTCGGACCGCTATGGAATCGTGGTCTTTGGAAGGACTTACAACGCCTTCGTTCCGGAGGCCAACATGGGCATTCCCCGGAAATTCGCCTCACGGGGCGTGGGCGTTGTTCCCCTCACCTTTCTGCCCCTGGCCGATGAACCCGCCGGCGAAGACATGTACTGGGCGTCCGGGCAGCTGATCCTCAAAGGCGCCGCCTTCGTCGCCCGCCATCCTCAGCTCTTCGGCTGCTATATATCCAACTTCTCCTGCGGGCCGGACTCCTTTCTCCTGGGTTATTTTCGCCGGATGATGGGAAGCAAACCCTTCCTGACGCTCGAACTGGACAGCCATGTCGCGGATGCCGGACTTGAAACCCGCATTGAGGCCTTTCTGGATATTATCCGAAACTACCGGGATCTGCACGGAAAGCGGAAGATCCCTTCTGTTGCGCCCTCCCGGAAAACACCATCCATGCGGGTCGATTCCGGGACGTTCCGGATGATCGGTTCCCGAGGGGAAACGTACCCCTTGACGCATCCCCGCGTCCATCTGGTTTTTCCTTCCATGGGGCGTTTCCATTCGGACGTCATCGCCGCCGTTTTCCGTTCCGCGGGAGTCCGGGCGACGGCTCTCCCCGATTCAGACGAGGAGGTGCTCAAGCTCGGCCGCGGCAACACGTCGTGCAAGGAATGCCTTCCTCTCCAGCTGACAGCGGGAAGCCTGCTGAAGTATCTCCGGAACAGGACGGACAGGGACGAACGACTCGTCTACTTCATGCCCACGGCCGGGGGTCCCTGCCGGTTCGGCCAGTATTCCCGATTCATGGAGGCAATGATCGAGCGGCTCGGGATCGCGGATGTGACCCTCTATTCCCTCAGCGCGGCAAACAGCTATGCGGATCTCGACGCCAGCCATCTCACACGGAACATCTGGACAGGGATGGTCATCGCGGATCTGATGGAGGACATCCACGGAGTTCTGCTCTGTGCAGCCCGGGACCGGAATGCCGCAAGGGCGATTTTTCTCGAAGAATGCGGAAACATCGTTACAGTCCTGGAATCTTCTTCAGAGCTCAAACATCTGCGGCCCTGCCTGAAGCAGTCGGCTGCTCGCCTGAAATCCATTCCCATGAGAAGGCGGCCCGGAGAGATTCCCATAATCCTTCTGACAGGAGAGATCTTTGTTCGCCATGATGCCCTGTCCCGGCAATACCTGGTTGAACGGCTTGCCGATGCGGGATTCGCAACGAAAGTGGCCAGTGTCATGGAATGGATTTACTATACAGATCTCTGCACCCGGAAGGGATGGGGGGACAGAAGACTTTCTGTCAAAGAAAAGGCATCTCTTGTGCTTCGCACAATGTGGATGAAGCGGTATGAGCGGGCGATTTCGAACCTTCTTGCGGAATCGGGTCTGATTCCAAACCGGCTCGAGGCGGTGCCGCATCTGGTGGCCCAGGCCGGCCCGATCCTCAACCCCAGGCTCCTGGGAGAAGCCGTTCTGACCGTTGGAGCGGCTCTTGCGGACGTGCCGGCTCCCTATTGCGGCGTCATCGCCCTGGGCCCTTTCGGCTGCATGCCCAACCGGGTGTCCGAAGCCATCCTGACCCCGGAAATGAGCCGCGGGAAACGAATCCCTCAAAAACGCCCGGAAATAGAACCGGCCTTTCCGGCGGAGGCCTCATTGCGCCGCCCCCTCCCCTTTCTGGCCGTTGAGAGCGACGGGACCCCCTTCCCCCAGATCATCCAAGCAAAGCTGGAGGTCTTTCTTCTGCAGGCCGCCAGAATTCACACCCTTGTGCAATCGGCAAAGACCAGCCCTTGAAGCTGGCTGGAATCGCTCAGAGTTCATCGGACTTTTCCGGGTTACGACTTCCCGCCCAGCACTTCTGCCAATTTGCCTGCAAGCTCTTCAATTCTGAAGGGCTTCTGGATGAACGCGCTGCACCCCCGCTCCATAATGCGGAGGGCTTCGCCATGTAGGCTGTAACCGCTTGATAGAACAACCTTCACATGGGGATTGATCTCGATGAGGGCGTCAAAGGTATCACCCCCGCCCATCCCCGGCATGATCATGTCGAGGATGACCAGGTCAATGAGGGCTTTCTTTTGCCGATAAAGACCCACGGCATCCCGGCCGCTCTGCACAGCCAGAACCGAATAGCCCAGCAGCTCCAGGATCTCCCGGACCACCTCGATGTTGATGTCCTCGTCGTCCACCAGGAGGATTGTTTTACGGTCCGTGAAGACATCCGCCGTAGATCCTGTCTCTCCGGGAATTTCCCTGCCGGATGGGGGAAGATACATTCGAAAAGCGGCCCCATAATCCCTTTCACGATCCATCTCGATGCCTCCCCCCTAGTTCCCGATCATGCCATAGGCGGAAGCCGCTTCGAGGCCGGTTCCTCTTTCCATCTTCCCGGTCGTAAAAAAAGGTTTGAAGATCCGCTGCCTTGTATGTTCATCCATATCCCCACCTGTATCGGTTCCCGTAATACAAACATTCCTGCCGGCCTCATCGAAGCCCGGCGGAATGCCTCCACGCTCCCGTACAACTTGTTCGGTTCCAGGCTGAACCGCTCACCTCCCGGCATTCCGGGATCTTCCGCATCAAGCTTCTGAACAGGTGCGGGAGATTCTCTTTCAGCCTGTTCAAGCGCTTTCTTCAAGGACGCTTCAGGATGATTTCGCTGTTCTGATAGTCAACGGTTGCCTTGAAATCCCGGAGAAAACTCAGTCCCAGGATCGCGTCAAAACCCTGGGCACGTGTATCCCGCTCCGTCACCAGGGCGGGCACATTTTCCTTGAAGACATCTCCAAGAGCCACCTTTGCGATCATCGATGTCCTGGCCTCGATGGAGCCTCCTGCCGTATGGACTTTTATCTTCCTGATGTCGTGGGAAGAAGGTTTCAGCTGACTTGCCAGCGTCTCGGAAATCACCATATGGCTAGCTCCCGTATCGAACAGCAGATTAACGGAAACGGTATCATCAAGAATCCCTTGGACAATAATACCACCACCGGGCGCCTTGTAAAAGGGAATCCGGTATTCATCGGCCTGCCAAGGCACCGGCTCCGGGGCTCTGACCGGAACGCGGACGCGCTTCACACTCTCTTTCCAGCCCTTCTTTTCCTCCGGGGGAAAAGCATCAGAAACATGGACGACCCCGTTTTCGTCAACCCAACGATAGAACTCACCGGCCCTGAGCATTCCCGGGCACAGCCAGGCATAGAACAACAGGACCATGCCTATTGCCATGGATAATCGCCGTCCGGATTTCGTTTTTCTTTTAGAGGGACCCTTCATCATTCTCCCGCCCGTTTTCCTGTTTTTACCGTTCATGCCGCCAATAAAATTCAACACGCTCCCATCGGATCAGGCACAGCTGCATTCATCTGAAAAAAGGATCTCTTTTTGGGGGATTCTATCATGGCAAAATCGAAATCCTTATTATAAAGTATTTATTATACAAAATATGCACCGGAAATGAATGGAAATCTCAATTAATATCGTTTAAGGAGGGGGAAATATGTGGGCTGAAAACGGAATCTGCGAACTGACGCCAAATTCGGAAATTCAGAATAGAATCCATGCATTAAAAAAGGAAATGGCTGAAGCTGACATACATTTTTCCATAATCATGGGAAATGTTGACCTTTTCTATTTTTCCGGGACGGCGCAACGCGGACTCCTGGTTGTTCCCCTGGAGGGCGACCCCCTTCTGCTCGTGGAAAGGGACCAGGACCGTGCCCGGAGGGAATCCCCCTTGCCGGTCACCCCGATTTCGAGCCAGCGTGATGTGGGCAGCATCCTCGCCGAAAGGGGGATCCTGCGCGGCCGTGGCGCCATGGAGCTGGATATCCTGCCCGTCTCTACATACAATCGCCTTTTAGGGATTCTCGGCGTTGACTCCTGCACCGATCTTTCGCCGCTGGTCCGGGCAGTGCGGATGATCAAGAGCGAATTTGAAATCACCCAGATGAAACGGTCTGGTGAAATCATGGATGCCGTCTTTTTCCGGGCCGGGGAGGTCATCAAGGAGGGGATGCGTGAAATTGACGTTGAAGCCGAGCTGACCGCGGAAGGCCGACGGCACGGCCACCAGGGCCTGCTTCGCATGCGCGGGTTCAATGCGGAAATGATGTGCCTCTACGTGATTTCCGGACAGGCGGGCACCATTCCCACCGCCGTCGACGTGACCATCGCCGGATTGGGCGTCACCCCTGCCCTTCCTCAGGGGTCATCCTTCAAGGTCATTCAGCGCGATCAGGCGATCATCCTCGATTATGGCGCAGGCTACAACGGCTATATCACCGACGAGACAAGGGCCTTCGTGATCGGCACGATCAGCGAAAAATTTGAACGGTCCCATGAAGTCGCCAGAGAAATTATCGAAGAAACGGCAGTCTTCGCCAGGGAAGGTACCGAAAGCACCCGGATTTTTGAACATGCCCTCAGCAGGGCCAGGGATGCGGGGCTTGAGGAGCATTTCATGGGGTATGGGAAAGGAAAAGTCAGTTTTGTAGGTCATGGCCTTGGACTGGAGCTCAACGAAATGCCCATCATTACTCCCCGCCACCCCCAGATCCTGAAGGAAGGAATGGTCTTTGCCCTTGAACCGAAGTTCGTTTTTCCCGGAGAGGGAAGCATCGGCGTTGAGGCCGATTTCATTGTCCGCAAAGAAAGGCTGGAGCGTATCACCAGCCATCCCCTTGACCTTGTCCGCCTTTAATACCGGGGCACTTCATTTGCAACGTAATTTGCCGGATTTGCTGTTCCGGAGAGGTTGGAGCGGCTTTTTTCCCCTGGACAAATTTTGTTGATAAAATTCCTGCATTATGCTTAAGAAATTCCGGCAGGATGAACGTTTACAGCGGGAAGGGATTATCCATCGGCCTCATTACAGTCTCCGGAAGTTTGCAAAGGAAATGAAAACGAACATCGTCATTGTGGAAGACAGTCTGACACAGGCTGAAAAGTTGAGTTACACCCTTGAGGAACAGGGGTTTCATGTGCTGCATGCCCGAAATGGGCAGGAAGCGCTTCACCTGATATCCACAGACAAACCCGCCATCGTAATCAGCGATATCATCATGCCGGAGATGGACGGATTTGAACTCTGTAAACACATCAAGTCGGAACCGGCGACGAAGGCCACACCGGTCATCCTGCTCACGGTCCTTTCGGACCCGAGGGATGTCATCCGGAGCCTGGAATGCGGCGCCGACAATTTTATTACGAAGCCTTATGATGAAGAAAACCTCCTGTCGCGCATCCAGTATCTGCTGACCCAGAGGGAGCAGGATGAACCGGAAGACGGCAGCTCCGACCCGGAAATCGAGATTCTGATCGGCGGGCAGAAATATTCCATCACGGCAAGCAGGAAGCGAATCCTGAACATCCTCATTTCCACGTATGAAACCGTTGTCAGGAAGAACCGGGATCTGCTCCGGACCCAGCAGGAATTGCGGATGCTCAATGAGCACCTGGAAAATCGAGTCCAGGAGCGGACGCGGAAGCTGATCGAGGAAATAAACAGGCGCCGCCAGGTCGAAGAGGACCTTCGCAAGCAGGAGCAGGATTTACGGAACAAGTCCAAGGTCCTGGAGGAAGTCAACACGGCGCTTCATGTCCTGATCAAGAACAGGGAAATGGACCGGATCGATCAGGGGCAGAAGATCCTTTCCAATTGCAAGGAGCTCATTCTTCCCTACGTCGAACAACTGAAGAAGCAGAAACTGCCCCCCCATCAACTGACCTGCGTCGAAATCATCGAAGCGAATCTGCAGAATATCATCTCACCCTTTCTTCAGAGCCTCAGCTCCGAACTGGCCAATCTGACTCCCAAAGAGGTTCAGGTTGCCAACCTGGTCAAAGAAGGAAAAACAACCAAAGAAATATCCGAACTTCTGAATCTTTCCATACGCTCTGTTGAATCCCACCGGGACAACATCAGGACCAAACTGGGAATCAACAACGAAAAAATCAACCTTCGGTCCTATCTCCTGTCTTTTTCCTGACAAACAGCAGCATTTTACTGGTAGAGCTTCCGTAGTCAAGCCGTATTGCGCCTTGCCTCCCGATTGTGGCATCATCGGCCCTTAAAAAAAGGAGGCTTCATCAAGTGTTGCTAAAGGCCATTTCCTGCTCCGGCTGTGGACATGAGGGCCCAAGAGATATGCCCGGGGCCCTGCGCGAACAATTCGAAAAGGATCTCTTTTCTTCCCGGGGACATGACCCCTATACCGGGATGCTTCTGTTCCGCTGCCCACGCTGCGGTGTTGTCGTTGCCGTTGATCCTGAAGAGGTATTGGGGGGCGGACCTCTTCAGGGGCATCCCCCTTCTTTGACTTCCGAAGCTGCATGTGTTACGGGAAGATCGTTTCCTCTTCCGGTTCTCGGGGGGCTGTTCTCGGGGTTGACGCTCTTCTCCCTCTTTGTAAAACTTTTTCAGCAGGGATTTTTTATTCCGTAACCGGTTGCTCTCGAAGGAAACTCAAGAGGGTCGCTTTTTTGACTTGACGAAAGGATTGAAAGAGGATCATCGACGTTTCTTCCATGGGTCGCATCGTGATACTTTTCGGCCTGATTCTGACGGCCGTCGGATTTCTGCTCCTGCTGGCAGGAAAAACTCCCTGGCTTGGAAGACTCCCGGGAGATTTTTATTTCCGCGGCAAGCAGGTTTCCTTTTATTTTCCTCTGACAACCAGCCTTCTTGTCAGCCTCATCCTGACCCTGATCCTGTGGCTGATCAGCAGGAGATAATACCGATTGCATATCCCGGCGCCATCGGCAGAAGCGACCCCATCGCCCGGCCGCTTGGCAGGGCGGGGAATTCCTCCTGCGGAACGGCCGCCTCGCCGCAGGAATGTTCATCGTTGATTCGAACCGGTGAGCAGACGGAGCGGACCTGCGAAAAGCAAGGCGGGGGCTGTCAGCCTAACCCCAGAGGATCAATCCCGTTTCATGCCTGGACGCCAGTCTGTCGTTATACGGCAGGACGCGGATTCCGTATGAGTGCGGCCCATTGCGCCGAATCCGGTATTCCGTGGTAAAGATGAGAGAACCGTTCAGCAGGTTGCTCACCCTCTTCAGGGGAACCCGGTCCGGAGTTCCAAGGAAGCCATACCCGTCATCACGCCCAATGAAAAGCTCCACATAAATTTCCTCGGGACTCAGCTTCCCCGGATCAATGCGGGCCGTAACCACCAGGGGCTGATCCACCACGATGGTATCGCCTTGAATCCCCTCCACACTGATGTCCAGCAGGTGGAGCGAGGAAAATCGCATGGGAATGGTGCTTTTCCACTGGGCGATTTCCCTGGCCAGCCTGTGCCCGGACTCGCTGAGCTCTGCACTGCGCTGCACCGTAGGCAGGTACATCTCGTCATAATACTCCTGAAGCATTCTCTCGGTATTGAAGCGGGGGGCCAGGGTATGAATGGATCGTTTGATCATGGCAATCCATTTATCAGGGATTCCCGCCGTATCCCGGTCATAGAACAGGGGAATCACGGAATTCTCCAGCATGGAATAGAGGGAAAGGGCGTCTTCTTCATCCGCCCCGGCATCATCTTCCAAATGATCGCGAACAACCGGACCAATAGTCCAGCCGTTTTCTCCATCGTAACCCTCCGCCCACCAGCCATCGGAAATGCTCAGATTCAAAACGCCATTATAGATCACTTTTTCTCCACTGGTTCCACTGGCCTCATGGGGTCTCCGAGGTGTGTTCAGCCAGACATCCACGCCCCGGACCAGATGGCGGGCCACATTGATATCGTAATCATCGAGAAAAATGATCTTTCCCCGGAAAGCCTCCCTGTTGCATATTGCAATGACCTTTTTGATCAGGCTTTTCCCCATTTCGTCATTGGGGTGCGCTTTCCCGGCAAATACCAGATGGACAGGCCGAGTGGGATGGTTCAGGATTTTATCCAGTCGCTCCAGATCAGACAGGATCAGGTCCGCCCTTTTATACGGGGCAAAACGGCGCGCGAAACCGATCATCAGGGCCGTGGGGTTGATCTTGGAATAGAGCTCCTCCCGCCAGGTTTTGGAGTATCCATACCGCGACCAGTGCCGGGAGATGTGATTCCGGATGTAATCGATCATTCTCTGCTTGAGTTCGTAACGGGTGCGCCACAGCATGGCATCGGGAATATCCCAGACTTTTTTCCAGGTTTCCGGGTTGGTAATGGAATTTTGCCAACCCCTCCCGAAATAAAGGTCGAAAAGCTCCCACACCTTCGGTGCAATGTAGGAAGCCATGTGCACCCCGTTGGTCACCGTTCTGATGGGGATGTCCAGTTCGTGAAAGCCCTTCCAGACATCGCGCCACATGCGGCGTGCCACCCGGCCGTGAATCTGGCTGACCCCGTTACACATATGGCTCATTTTCAGGCCGAGAACCGTCATGAAGAACGGCTTGTCATCACCGGCTTCCTTCAATCCCATGTCATAGAACTGCGACCAGGATATTCCCGCCCACTTGACGAAACTGGAAAAATAATGCTCGATGAGATCCTTGTTGAATCGCTCATTTCCCGCTTCCACAGGTGTATGCGTGGTAAAGACGGTATTGCTCCGAACCACCTCGCTGGCCTCATCAAAATTTAGGCCTTCCTCTGTCATCAGGAGCTGAATCAAACTGAAGACAAGAAACGCGGAATGGCCTTCATTGAGGTGATAGAGGCTGGGCTTGATGCCCAGCTTTCTGAGCAGCCGAATGCCTCCCGCCCCCAGGAGAAGCTCCTGCTCAATGCGCGTTCTCTGGTCTGCAGGATAGAGGCGCCCCGTTATGTTCCTGTCCTGGGGGGTGTTGCCGGGGACATCGGAGTTCAGCAGATAAAGAGACAGCCGGCCGACCTGCACCTCCCAGATATTCGCGTAGAGGGTCCGCCCCGGCAGCTCCAGGGAAATCTGCACTTCCTCTCCCTTCTCATCCTGAACAATCTGGAGGGGCATATTGGAGAAGTCGCTTTCCGGATATTCCGCGATCTGCACCCCGTCCTTATCGATAAACTGTTTGAAATACCCGCTGCGGTAAAGCAATCCAACACCCACCAGCGGGATGTTGAGGTCGCTGGCCGTTTTGATGTGATCCCCCGAAAGGACCCCCAATCCCCCCGAATAAATGGGCAGGCTTTCATGAAGTCCGTATTCCGTGGAAAAATAGGCAACGGGCGCAGACCACTTGATTTCCGGCGATTTTGAAAGACGCGGGCAGAGAATCTTGTCCGTCATGTAACGGTCGAACTGCTTCATGACGGATTCGTAGAGGCCCATATAAACCGTGTTGTTTCTGGCTTCAATCAGCCTCTCTGCCGAGACGGTTTCCAGCATGCGGACGGGATTGTTCCCCATTTCCGTCCAAAGCTGGGGGTCCAGGGCGGCAAAGAGATCGAGGGCGCTTGGATTCCAGGCCCACCACAAATTATAGGCCAACTCCCTCAAACGGGAAATTTCTCGGGGCAGGTTCGCCACGGCCGTGAAACGGCGGAAATGAGGCTGAGTCGAAACCGTACCGGCGAAGCTGTGGCGAAAGGCGGTCCGGTAGTCGACCAGGGCAAGTTTTTCCGTGTGTTCCCGGGCAACGGCCTCCGCCTTATCATAGGCCGCCGTATAATACTTGAAGAATTCAACCCAATTGGCCCTTGACGCGATCGTCCAGGCACTCTCCCGCCGCTGCTGCATTTCAATTTCAGTCCAGGAAAGGAACTCCTTCAAGATGTTGGACAGATCATCGGTGATGGCGTGAGGCTCCCGACCTTTCCGCTTCAGGATCATGACGCCGCCATGCTCGGTAAAGGACGATTGCACCCAGAGGCCGAAACCCGCCTGATCCGTGGAAATCGTGGGAACGGCGTGAGCGGCGCTTTCCTGCGGCGTATATCCCCACGGTTCATAATAAGAGGGAAAGACACCAAGATCGCATCCGGCAAGGGCTTCGTAGTAGGTCAGATTGATCAGGCCATCGTGCCCGTTGAGATAGGCGGGAATAAAGATCATGTTGATCCTGTTCTGGGGAAGGTTCTTCAGGCCCAGGCGGTTGCTCGTTTCCAGGATCGGGTCTGAGGCTTCGTAATGCAATCGATGGGTGCAGATGGGAGGGGTGCCCGTCTCCACTTTCGCGTAGTCGCTCTGCAGTGCCGGAATCAAATCGGTATGGCCGCCAAGGATGAAAAAAAACACCAGCAGCGACTGTTCACCCTCCATTTCCTTTTCCAGGCGGCCGAGGGCTTCGAGGAAGATGTCGATCCCCTTGTTGTGAAATTCATACCTCCCCGAGATCGCCATGATCTTCGTATCACCGGGCAGATCCTTCTTCAGAAACCGGGAAGCGGCTTTGAGAAGCCTCATGCGGGACCGCAGGGCCGGTCTGCGGTCCTGGACCAGGTTCGGTATCTGCTCCATATCCAGTCCATTGGGTGTAATGATGTCCGGATATCGGCCGAGAAAATTTTTTGCCTCCAGGGCGGTAATTTCACTGACGGTCGTCAGGCATCCGGCTTCCCGCGCCGTGGCCACCTCCATGGAGTATTTAGCGGTAATATTATGGGTATTTGCTTCTCTCAGGGGAGAGATATGGTCCATGGAGGCATAGATGTCCATCCCCGAACCCGCCAGCGTCCTTCCCAGGATCGTTGCATGGGTTGTAAAGACGGTTCCGATTTCTGGAATGGCTTTTTTCAGGAAGAGGAGCCCCGCCCCGGTCATCCACTCATGAAACTGCGCGATCGCTGTCCCGCCCTGGGGTCGGACCACGAGATTGTAGATCGTTTCGATGACCTCTCCGCAGGCATGGCTGAACATGACAGGTTCCGTATAGTCCCAGCCGCCGGCAATGGAATCCACCCCGTAATCTTCCCACATCCGGTAAAGCAGTTGATCCTTATTGTATTTCAGTCCGAAATTGACCAGGATGACCTTGGGCTCCCCGGGAATTCTCCAGCGCCCGAAACGACAGGGAAGGTCCTTGATGGCCGCCCCTTCCCGTATCCTGTTCCAGCATTCTTCATCGGTCTCCTCAAAATCAAGGTTGGTTTTCAGGTCCGGCCCGAGAAGATAATAATTTTCGCCGAAAACCTTCAGGGCTTCCCGGATTTTGCTGCTGATCACCGTATAGATTCCACCGACCTTGTTGCATATCTCCCAGCTGCACTCAAAGAGATATCTGTTTTGATGTTCATCCATTTTTTAACTCCTTTGATCTGTAAGGCATCCGGGACATATCTCCAAAGCGCTGTTCCAGGCTGATCTTCCGGAAAACACGGAAGGGGGCATTTTTTTTCACCTTCGACCCACTTTCAAGGACAGGATCACATCCATTCCATGACCGTCTCGAAGCACCCAAAACCCATCCCCTCCCGCCATCTCCGAAATTCTGCCTTAGCAGAATCCATACCGGAGCTTTCAGCGGACAGACCCTGAAGAAAGGGACGGTTCCATATCAGGGAGCTGAAACGTTCCAGGGATTCCATCTTCATTCGCTGGAGTTTGAAAATCGAAGAATGGACAACCTTTCGGTCCAGAAATTGGCGGATGCGGGAGCCTAGAAATGCGCCGGCAGATAGATCGTAAAGGTCGTTCCCACTCCCACTTTGGATGACAGGGACATATATCCGTCATGCTTCTTGATGATGGAATAGCAAATGGCCAATCCAAGCCCCGTCCCCTTGACGTTTTCCGCAGGTTTTGTCGTAAAGTAAGGGTCAAAAACTTTGCGCTGGTATTCCTGGGGAATGCCCACCCCATGGTCATGGAAGGAGATCCGGATATAGGGCCCCTCTTTCAGGGAAGGCACTTCCTCGGCCGCAACAGTCGCATTTTCGGCACGGATGAGGATAAAGCCCCCTTCCGGCATGGCCTCCTGGGCATTCATGATCAGCTGGCGAATGACTTTCTGCACTTGTCCCACATCAATCTCGAGAGGCCACAGGGAATCGGGAAATTCGAATTCGCAGCGGACGTTTGAACCGCTGAGGAAGAGGGCCACCGTATCCCGAAGAAAGGGGGCTGCCATGACTTTTTTCCGCAGGGGCCCCCCGGCCTGGGCAAAAGTGGTCAATCGATTCGTCAGTTCCTTGCCCTGGAGGCATATTTTTTCCGCTTGAATCATTTTTTCGTAAGCCGGGTCATCAGAGGCAAGATGGAGCTTCGCAAGGGACACGTTGCCCAGGATGGCAGCGAGCAAATTATTGAAATCATGGGCTATTCCACCAGTTAGAATGCCCACGGACTCAAGCTGCCTCGCCTTGACCATCTCTTCCTCCATGTGCTTACGATCCGTTATATCATGGATCAGAAAGTACAGGAGCTGCTCCCCCAAAATCTCAACCGGGCCGATATAGGCTTCGACATCCCTGACCTCACCGTTTGAAAGGCGGTTCAGAAAATAGAAATGCCCGCATTCCCGCTTTCTCGCCCTTTCCATATCCCGTAAAAGATGCTCTCGAGACAGGATGCAGACGTCATCGATCGTTTTCGATTTCAGAACATCTTTGCTGTAGCCGTAGAACTGGCAAGCCGCCGAATTGGCATCCACAATCCGCCCTGTATTGGGATTGATGAGCAGCATGGACCCGGCATTGTCTTCAAAAAGACAGCGGTAACGGGCCTCACGCTCCAAGAGTTCCTCCTCATCCCGCATGCGATCTTCAATACCCCGGACAATCACCTCGATGAGCTTTCGATGCTTCTGGCTAAAAGAACTGGCGGCCGCTTCAACGGGAAAGACGGTTCCATTCTTCTTTTTATGGAGCCATTTCCGGATATTCATTTCCGACGATTTCAGCAGAAGAGCCGCTTTGTCTGCCTCGACGGAAATATCCAGGATGCCGAGTCCCGTCATCTCCCCGGAGCTGTATCCATAAAGGTCAAGAGCGGCCGCATTGGCGTCGAGAATGGATCCCGTTTTTCTCTCAAAAAGCAAGATGGGATTGGCTGCGTATTCGAAGGTCCGCCGATAGCGCTGTTCATTCTCCTTCAAGGTCAGCATCTGCCGTGAGGCGGTATGATTCCGGCAGAGCCCGACCAGGGCGATCAATTGGCCGTTCGCATCAAAAAGGCCCTTGTTGGACTGCTCGATGAATCGTTCCCTTCCCTTCTGATCAATGATCTTGTATTCGTAACTGCGGGCGACGTTCCCCTCGAGCAAAGCCTCCCAATTTTCCTTGCAGTAGTCGAAATAGTCGGGGTGAATGATATCCCTGAGAAAAAGGGGCTTCCGGTAAAAATGTTCTGCCGGATAGCCGAACACATCGGTAATGTTGGGGCTGACGTATTCGTAGACGCCCCCGGGAATTCTGAGCAGAAGAATCGCATCATTGAGGTTTTCGAGAAGGAGGCGGTACCTTTCCGGCCCTTGAAGAATATCCGCACGAACGTCTTCCCCGGCGGAACTTACAGGTTGTGATGCCTGCTTCTTCATAAATTCCAGTTCGGCCAAGAACTGTTCTCTTGTCATGGATTTTCTCGCCACTATTTCGAGTCTCCCTGAAGCTCCACGGGGCAAAAGGCCCGGAGGTACGGAAATCGTTTCTTCGCCCGGCGGCATGATTCCCCCGTCAGGACAACGTCTCTCCCCGCCTGGTCCAAAGAGATCGTTATGTACACGGCAGCGTCATGGTTCCCTGACGGCCTGAGCGGCTTGTTTACGTACCACGGCATACCGGTCTTTGCCAGAGCGGCGGCATCCGCTTGCAGTGCTTTTTTGCAGGGACCATTCCGGTCAGGCCGCATTATGAAGGCGAAGGTACAGCTGAATCAATCCTGCCGTACTCCAGGCCTGGGCAATGCAACCCCCTGGCCTGTGGGGCGGATTGCCGTCGAAAACCTCGGAGACGCATCCGAGTCCGGCTTCACCGATATGCCGTTCCATAAAGTTGCGGATGAGGCTCAATAAATATTCCTTTGTTTCGGCCGGATTTTCGGCGATGCGAAGGCAGGCCTCCCCGTAATGGGCCAGAAGCCAGGGCCATACCGTTCCCTGGTGATAGGCTCGATCACGGGTCGGCTGATCCCCCTCATAAATCCCCTGATAGTTCCAATCCTCAGCGCTGAGCGTTCTGAGCCCGACGGGGGTCAGGAGGTGATTTCGAGTACAGGAAACAATTCCCTTCCATTGATAGGGTTCCAGGGGTGAAAAGGGCAGGGAAACAGCCAATATCTGATTGGGGCGTATCGTCCGGTCCAGAACCCCGTCACAATAAACATCGCCCAGATAGCCCTCCTCCTCAATCCAGAAGGTTTCTTTGAAGGCCTTGCGCAATCTCGCCAGCAGATCCTCCGGAAACAGCGGCGGTTCCTCGAACCGCTGCGCCAGTTCGGCGTAAAAGGACAAGGCGTTGTACCAGAGGGCATTGATTTCCACAGGAATTCCATGCCTGGGCGTCACAGGACGCCCATGGACAATGGCATCCATCCAGGTCAGGGCATGCCAGCCATCGCCTGCGTAAAGAAGGCCCCGGTTGTCCATCCCGATGTTGAAGGATGTCCCTGCCATGTACGTTGAAATGATCCTTTTCATGGCCGGCCACATGTTTTCTTCGACGGCTTCCATGTCTCCCGTGTATTTCAGCATCTGCTGAACCGCCCAGAAGTACCACAGGGCCGTGTCCACCGTATTGTAGGCGTGTTCACCTCCACCTTCGGCAAAGTAGTTGGGCAGCAGGCCGTCCTTTTCACTGGAAGCGATCGCATTGAGGATCTCGATCCCCTCCCGGGATCGTCCGGAGCAGAAGGTCAGCCCCGGAAGGGAGATCAGCGTGTCCCGCCCCCAGTCCTGGAACCAGTGGTAACCGGCGATAACGCCGGGACGGCCCGAGGGCGTGCGGATCAGAAACTGCTGCCCGGCAAAGAGCAGGCGGCTCAAATGGTTTTTGTCTTCCTCGCTGTCAAGTTGCCCCCCGAAAGCGTCACAGGATTCGACAAGGTGGAGGCGCCTTTCCTCTTCAACCGTCCAGATTTTTTTCAGCTGCCCCTTCAGCGGTGCTGTCGCTGCCGTCACGATGACCACGCTGCCCGTTTTCACCGGAACTTCCATGATGCCCGGGCAGAAAAGATCCTCCCGCCAGTCATAACCGCGCCGCTCTTCAACGGGATACTCGAAATTCCGGTACCAAACCGGGCTAGGAGAAAAGGAGCTTTTAGCGTTGCTCTGGAAATAAAGCGATGGAAGATCCCGGTACGGCTTCATGATGAAACCGTTTTTTGCTTCCCGGGCCTCCATGGACAATTCGGAATTCTCCTTCGTGAGGGCGTGATGGTTTCGGAAGGCGACAAAGGGCTTCAATCTCAGGACGGCCTTCGGCGGGCATGCATCCACATCATACCGGATCAGGACACGGTTTTCCCCGGAAACCATCAGAATGCTTTTCCGGATCTGAAGGTGTTCAGTGGCATAGATAAATCTGGGATAATCATCCCAGATATAAGCCTTCATGGGAAATTCCGGAGGGAAAAACACTCCCGGATACTGATGG
>MVRU01000051.1 GCA_002067745.1 Syntrophus sp. PtaU1.Bin005 | reverse complement strand
ATGCCGCAGGGAATGAGCAACAATCTTTTGCCGTGGGTCTGTTATGTCCTGGTTAAAGCCCAGTTCCGCCACAACCTCGAAAAATACCCGTGGCATTTCCTGCAATCCCTTCCACTCGTCGCCCTTTCTCCGCCCGAAAACAAAATCTTCCGGCTTCCGGCGCTTCATGACCTCAAACATGGCCTTGACCTTATCGGTCATGAAAGCGGCCCGTCCTTCCCCGCCTTTGGGGTCCATGACGTTTATGATTCCCCGGCCAAGGTCAACGTGGCTCCACTTCAAATTTGCCATTTCGCCCACTCTAAGCCCCGTGTGAAGGCTTAACAAGGCCAGGTCGTGCGTCAAGCCGTCTTTGGTCTGCAATGCCTTCAAAAGGGCGTCGGCTTCTCCGTGACTGAGAAAGCGGATCCTCCGATTGTCCACTTTGGGGACCTTGACTTGTTTGGTCGGTGAATCGCCCGTAACAAGCCCGTCACGCCTTGCCATGTTCCAGGCTTGCCGTATGGTGGCAAAAACATATTGAAGGCTTCGTGGGGTCTTCCCGGCGTCAATCATGTTCTTTTTTATCTTCTCAATGGCAAAGGGCTTAACGTCCTTCAAAGGGGTCTTCCCGATAACCGGCCCAATCCAGTTCTTGAAGTGTTCGGCTTCCTTCCTGGTCGTTTCATTCTTCTTGCCGGTCTGAGAAGTGGGGAAATAGACTTTCTCAAAAAACTGCCCGAACGATATGCTTTCCCGTTCGACCTGCTCTTGCGCTTCCTTTTCGGCCTTTTTGCGTTTGTCTTCAAGCGCCCGCTTTTCGGCCAATCGCGACGGACCTTCCCCGGTTCGTGAAGCCGCCTTCAATTCGGCCAGTTTCAGCGCCGCTTTCTCTTCGTTCCAGCCCTCGCTTGTCCAGCCCAGGCCCTCTTCCGTCCTTCTCCCCTCATGCTGGAAACGAAGCGCAAAATATCGGTCAAATTTGACGCCATTTTTCCGGGTTGCGTGTTCATAAAAACGAACGCCTTTAAATTTTGTGCCCCTCCATTCAACCGGCATTTTTATCTCCCTCCTGTTTTCCTCTCCCCACTCTCTCCCCACTCTCTCCCCACTTTTTGCCTGAAATAGGAGGTGGTGAAGTGTGCTTGTATGAAAGGATGATAAGGCTTAACCATTGAAATGTCAAGTGGTTTGTGGTGTGAAAGGAAGTTATAGGAAATGCTAAATAGGGGACTCAAAATCCCCCGATCCTTGCGGTCATGTGGGTTCGATTCCCACCTCCGGCACCAAGTAAAATCAGATCTCTGAAGAGACATAAAGGGGCCGAGAGCCCCTTTTCTTATTTAGATCCGGTAAAAAATTATCCCCACTTTGTCCCCCTTATTTAAGCGAGAGAGAAACTATCTGCGAACCTTGAAGCGATGGAGGGGGGTGGTACAAGCGTTCAGATCTCCTGTGTAGTCAACATTGACTTCATGTCCGGCATAATAGGCGGATAGCAAGGCTGATGCCTTTACATTGTAATTCGGCTCACTCTGTGACAGACGAAATATCCGATTGCATCCGGAATTCCCTTGAAGTGTAATTTCCAGGCTGTCGTCATGCAGCAGAATGCCTGTGATAGCGAGATAGCCGGCGGAATGCCACGTTGCGACGGCTGGGCTTGAAAGAAAAAGGGTAATGATCATGGATGCAATCAAAGACTTAAATATTCTTGTACACATAACGGTTCTCCTTTCCTTTGAGGCATTTCGTTGTTTTATTGTTCCTATTTTAACGAATCAGCACGGGCGCCATGGTGGAACAAAGCCAATCTATGTTGAATTTTGATGGCTTGCTGCTCATGAGAATAGGTAGAGCTAAGGGTTGGGTCTGGGCAGAAGAATGTCTTACGTTGTGCGGGGACTCAAATTCGATTCTTTGATCGGAAGGGCGCAGGCCGGCGAAATCCTGCATCGCCTGAACCCATAGTCTGCCCCGCATATGATTTGTTCCGGCGCCGGTCGGAGACCATTCGGGACGTTTCCGGCAAGGACCGATACTCACGGCAAAACCGGTTCCGCTATACCATATTAAGTTTAGTCCTCCCTCTGGACAGCAAGGTCCAACGCCGTTGCTTCCGTCATCATATCCGGGAGTGAGGCTCGCATTGGGAATGATGGTGCAGTCCTCGCTGTCCCCGACCATGACGGTTACAGGAAGGCGAGCAGCGCGCTTGAACAGACTTTCTGAAGGATAGAATTCGAAATCGCGATCTGAACCCCACGAAATGGTGTACCGCCTCATAGAATCCATGCCGTCTGTCCACCTGATCGAGCGGTCGGGGAAGGGGTAGGTACCTGCTGAACTGATCACCATCGCGGCCACACGGTCAGGGTGCGTAACCAGGTAGCGACTCAGGAATTGGCCCCCGGCAGAGTGTCCATAGAAGAGGGCCTTCCTGCTGAAGATCTCGGGATGCTTGTGTTGATAGGCGTCAAGAATTGCGTTTACGAACCCGTCTGCATCGCTCACCCGGGGTTCGACACCGCTTCGATGTCGACCGATCATGCCGCGATAACCACCCAGCGGACCAGAATCACCCCCAAAGTCTGTTTGATTAAAGACCGGCGCGATCACGGCAAACCACTGCGAATCAGCATCCGCTTTATACCTGTTCAAATAATTCAGCGCCGCCGTTCTGGCCCCCTGGTCACTGTTTATTGACCCATGCACAAGGACAACCATTGTCAATGGTTTGCTTCCGATTGGCATGGGTATGCGGTAGTCGGCGCTCGATCCGGCAGGAAGATATTGGTAATACTCGCCAATAATGACGCCATCGCGATCATGTTGCTTCAATACGATCTGTCCAGCTTCATCAGAGAGTCGATCCGGCACTTCAGCGAGGGCCACGGGAAGGACCAGAAAGGCCAGGTAGAAAGAAAGCAGTAACGATATGGCAATCCGGTTAAATGGAGCCACACCACGTCCGGTTGATGGGCAAAGCCGGATCCGCAATCTTAATGCTTCATTAAGAATGAAAGATTTCAAGTCTACCCTGTCCATCATTAACCTCCAATTTGACAACACTCGAAAATAAGGATGTGATGGAAACCTGTTGGTTATATGAAAATCATCTTCAAAAACAAATATTTGATCCCTTAATACATTTATTTTTCAATAACAATTTTCATCATAAGGTTTGAGGAAAACTTTTTTGAGAAAAAAACCGATTTTAATTTTCAAGGTTTTAAAACTTCCCAATGGGACTCCAGAAGCCTTTTCAGGAAATTTTTCAAGATCACAATCGCAACCTCAAGCTCACGCTTATCCTCATCCCGATGATGACCGGATGCTTCCGGCTCTCCCGTATTTGCCTCCGTTGGATTATTGATCTTTTGCAGAGCTGCTTCACGATTACGTATTTGCTCCTTAATTGTGGCAATCTGTTGATCTCTCGGCATGGATGAAAGCAGTTCCGATGGGGTCACCTTCACCCCTCCATCCAGAACTTCTATCCGAAACAATGATTGTAACGTCATTTTCCGTCCCTCCTGTTTCTTGATGTTCACAGCGTGTCCGTCCATCCCCTCCGCCTTTTCGTGCCATTTGCCTGCCGTGCCCTTTTTAGAAGATGCCTTTGATGTTCCATCCTGTCATGACTGAATCAATCCGAGTCCCTGTGAGGCATGGAGTTTACCATCCCGGTTTCAAGCATTTCTATGGATTGACCATTGACAAACCCCCCTTAATTGAATAGAAGGAAAGCTCATAAGGAGGCGATGGAAAAGGTTTTCTTTGAACTTTTTAACACGTTTTGCCTCCCAAATCCCCACCTTAAAATAGCAGGTTCGAAAATAAACAAAACCCATGATCAAGACCAATAACCTTAAAATAGAACGCATTACGCCCGTCATTGCGCCGAAGGACCTCAGGCAGGTGTTTCCGGTCTCTGCCGCTGCGGGACTATTTGTCACACAAAGCCGTCAGCATATCATCAACATTCTGAATGGCCTGGACCCTCGCCTGATGGTGATCGTGGGTCCCTGCTCGATTCACGATCCGAGGGCCGCCCTCGAATATGCCGACCGGCTCGCCGCTCTCTCCCGGGAGCTGGAGGATCAGCTTTTTCTCATCATGCGCGTCTATTTTGAGAAACCGCGCACGACCATCGGCTGGAAGGGCTTGATCAACGATCCCGACATGAACGGCACGCACCAGATCTCAAAAGGCCTGGGCATTGCGCGAAGCCTTCTTTGCGACATCACCGCGAAGAAGCTGCCCATCGCAACGGAGGTGCTTGACCCCATCACTCCCGAATATCTGGCCGATCTTCTCAGCTGGGGGGCCATCGGCGCACGCACGACGGAATCTCAGCCGCACCGTGAAATGGCCAGCGGGCTTTCCTTCCCCATCGGCTTCAAGAACGGAACCGACGGCAATCTTCAGATCGCCGTGGACGCCATCAGATCGGCGCTCCATGCCCACAGTTTTCTCGGCATCAACAAGGACGGGAAAACCGCCATCCTCCAGACAACAGGCAACCCCGATCTCCACATCGTTCTCCGGGGAGGATCGAGAAAGCCGAATTACATGCCTGAAGACATCGCGAGAACGGCGGATCTGCTGAAGAAGTCGCACCTTCCGCTGAACATCATGGTGGACTGCAGCCACGCAAATTCTGCGAAGGACTACACCAAGCAGCCCCTGGTGCTCGATCACATCCTGTCGCAAATTGAATCGGGGCAGGGAAGCCTCTGCGGAATCATGATCGAAAGCAACCTGGAAGCGGGAAATCAGCCGATTCCCAAGGATCTTTCCCTTCTGAAATACGGCGTCTCCATCACCGATCCCTGCGTTGACTGGCAAACGACAGAGAAAATGCTCCGCCAGGCGCAGGCTCGGTTGAAGGCCTGCGGCGGGCGACCTCTCCTGCATTCCCCTTCTTAAAAACACACGGGAAAAGGCGCCGGAACTACTTTTTCTGCACCTTGCTCAACCGGCACATGAAACTTCTGCTGGTGGAGGTTCCGGTTACCCGTCCCCGCCGGTCGTCTTCCGTGAGGGTGTTCAGGTTGCTGAGCGGGTCGTAGTTCCCCCATCCCCAGGCGATGCGCACGGTGCCGGGGCGAACCGTCGCGGAAATTCTGGCTGCCATTTCAATGCCTCCCTTCGGCGATTCAATCCTCACCCGGTCCCCCTCCTGCAGATCATAATGCCGGGCGTCCTCGGGATGGATGTCGACGACGCAGCCCGCCCCCCCCTGGAGCAGGGAGGGAATGTTGAAAAACTGCGAGTTTGTAAAGCGGATGTTGCGGCTGCCGCTGATTCCGAGCACCGGATACGAATCGCTCTGATCGGCGAAGCTGATCGGGTCGTCATCAAGGCCCTCCGCAAAGGGAACGCCCGGCAAGCCGGCCTCCGCAAGCCGCCGGGAGAAAAATTCGACCTTGCCTGAAGGGGTTTTAAAGGGCTGCTCCCGGTATTTTTCGTAGCGCAGCTCCTCAATCCGCAGGCCATTGCCGTTCTGGCGCAACTTCTCCGCCGTGACCCCCGCAGGACCCAATTGGTAATCGATGGCCTCCTCGGCAGTCTGCCAGGGAAATTCTTCGGCAAAGCCGAGCCTGCGGCCCAGTTCAAAAACGATCCGCCAGTTCGGCCAGGTATCTCCCACCGGCGGTATGACGGCATCCTGAAGATACATGGGGTTGTTGCGGATGGAGAAACGGTTGAGCTGCGTTGTCTCGAAGCAGCTGGCAGCCGGGAGAATCACGTCGGCCAGCCTGGCCGTCTCGGTCATGAACATCTCGATCACCACCAGGGTTTCCAACTTGCAAAAGGCTTCCCGGGTCCGCGTCGAATCGGCCATGGTCACCACGGGATTGCCGGTCTGGACCACGACCATCTTCACCGGGTAGGGCGTTTCCTCGAGAATGGCGTCAACCAGGCATCCCTGGACCTGGTTGCCCCAGGTCTCGCTGAAGGAGTTGAAGAGGGGGTAGTCGCAGGTGATGGGGACCGAATCGGCGGGAAGCCGGTCCTTCAACTGAAGGTTGCGCAGTGGAATCGGCTGGGGCAGCACGTCGCCGCCCGGTTTGTCCAGATTTCCCGTCAAGGCCCGAAGCATGGCAATCGCCCGGGTGGTGTCGAAGACCTCGCGGTGCATGTCCAGACCGTTGCCGTCGATGATGCATGCCGGCTTGGTGGTGGCATAGAGGCGGGCCAGCTGCCTGATCTGATCCGCCGCAAGCCAGGTTCTTCCGGCAACCTCCTCGGCGGGATATCGGGCGGCAGCCTCCTTGAGCTGCTCAAAGCCGATCGTATACCGTTCAACAAACTCGGCATCGTAGAGTTTTTCCTCAATGATCTGATGGATCATCGCCATGGCAAGCAGGCCGTCGTGCCCCGGCTTAATCTGCAGCCAGATGTCCGCCTGGCGGGCAAGAGCGGTCTGAACGGGATCGATGACAACCAGTGTCGCCCCCTGCTCCCTGGCATACGAGACGGCCTCGGCCGCACCCAGCGCCGTATTTCCGTCGTTCTTTCCCCAGACGATAATGAACCGGGCATTCCTGGCCTCAGGAAAGGCCATGGAGCCGTAGGTGTAAGAGTGCGCGAATTCGCGCCCCACAAAGCAGATGGACCCGTTGCCGATCGTATTGGGGGAACCGAAGGCATGCATAAGCCGGTTGGGATAATCCCAGGGAGCGCCCCAGTCGGCAGCCATACCCCGCAGCCATGCAACCGACTGGGCCCCGGATTTTTCGCGATGATGGAGAAACCGGGCGACAACCCAATCCAGGGCCTCATCCCAGTCGGCCTCGCGGAAATCCGAGCCGTCCTCCTTTCTGATCAGCGGTTTCATCAGGCGCCGGGGGGAATAGACAATGTCCGGAGCGGCGGCCAGTTTGGGACAGGACAGCCGCTTTTCAGGGGCAAGGAAGGATTTTCGCTGTGCTGAAACCAGGCGGCCATCCCTCACTTCAGCCTCAATCGGACAGCAGGAAGAACAGAGGCGGCAGACGGAATCAAATTTCATGGGCTCCTCCTATCGGCAGGCATGAATGTAGCGGCTGCGGATCAGTTCGTAATGATTGCTGTGGGTTCGGATTTTCCACCACACCTCACCGGGTACGCTCACCTGCCAGGCCGGAACCAGTTCGCCCCGGCTGTCGGAAAGCAGCGCCGAAATATTGGCCAGCCCCCTCCCCGCATAACGGCCCTCCGGCTTGCCGCCCAGCCACTCCTCGACGGGTGCGACATCGGTGGACCAGGAGAAGGGATCGGAGAGCAAAAACTGGGCGTTGCTGTCCCTTGTAACCCGGTTCATTTCCCGGAGGTGCCCCATCGGTGACGGGACCTTGTCCACCAGGTTGAGAGAAGAGAAGAGGGAAAAAGTCTTTTTCCTGAATGGCAGGGCCAGGGCATTGGCCACCAGAAACTCCACCTTCTCGCTCCGCCATGTCTCGGGAAGGCACACCGTCACTTCCCTGCGCAGCAGACCTTCGTCCTTCAATGGAACCACGAGGCGGCGCTCCCGCATCAGCCGGCGTGCCACACGGATGAACGCGCGGGAGGTGTCCACGCCGATGACAAAATCACAGCAGGCCGCTGTCTCAAAGGCATATCTGCCTACCGCGGCGCCGGCGTCCAGGGCGATTCCCTCCTGAGCCGTTATCTGCTCCGCCCAGACACGATAGGCCTGTGACGCCTGCTCATCGCCCAGCAACTCCCCGTAATGGCTCCACAGGTATGAGGAAACCACTTCATCCGTCTCGTATTTGTTCGCTGTTATCTGCTCGTCGGTGCCAAAGGGATCGAGAAGGGCCACACCTTCGGTTATGGGAAACCGGGCGGCGCATTGCGGGCACTTCAGGGTGCCGGTTTCGATATCGCCATCTGATTCCTGGAGGATGTCGGCGGCCAGAGGGTATTCCTCGGGCAGGCAGTGCGGACAGACCAACAGTTCAACAAGTTTCTTTTTCATATTTCCCCTTTGAAAAAAGACGAATTTTCTCCTGATATCACCGTACAAAAAAATAATTGGAAACGCACCGGATGTCAATTTAAAAGAGACTCAACGGCCGAATATCGCGAAACCGGCACCGGGTTCCGCCGAAAGAGGCACCTCTGAGCGCTCATCCTCACAGAGGGTTTCCAGACGACACGCCTGAGGTATCCCGGCGGAAAATGCGCCTTCGTCCGGCCTTCATTCTCCCCTTGACTCTCAGAAATCATCGTTCATAATATTGTGGGCCGCAACTTAGAAAAGATAAGGCCGGTTTTCGACAGCTGGACAGAAAAAGGATTGTTCATGACGGAAAACGATGTTGCCGAGTACAGATCCGCGCCCGATTTCGAGCTGACGGACAGCGAAGGCCGGCAGATTCGGCTCTCCAGCTACCAGGGGAGAAGAAATGTCGTTCTGATCTTCAACCGCGGGTTTCTCTGACCGTTCTGCCGAAGGCATATGGCGCAGTTGCGCAGGGATTATCAAGAGTTTCTAAAACGGGATGCCGAAGTCATCGCAATCGGCCCCGAAAAGCCGGAACCTTTTGCAGAGTGGTGGCGCAGCCACGACATGCCCTTTATTGGGCTGCCGGACCCGGACCATTCCGTGTCCAGGCGCTACGGCCAGCAGGTAAAGCTGCTGAAGCTGGGTCGCCTGCCCGCGCAGCTGGTCATCGACAAGAGGGGGTTGATCCGCTATGCCCATTACGGCAGTTCCATGTCCGATATACCGGAAAACAAGGAGATTCTGGCGATTCTGGATCAGCTTGCCGCCACGGCATGACGTCGGTCCTGCAGGGTGGAATTCAGCAGAGCCGGCGGAATCGGGGAAATTCATCCGTCGTAAAGGCCCTGTACGGACATGGCAGGGGTGACATGTTTTGTGAGATTGAGCTCTTTTAAACGTCTTTGAAAAAGGAGGTCCTATGAACACAAACACTGAAACAGGTGGGGGTTCCTCGCTCAGCCGTCGTGATTTTCTTGCCCTGTCAACGGGTGCCGCTGTATTTCTTTCCGCCGGAATCCCCTTCGGCAAGCTCGTTGGAAGCGCCCAGGCGGCAGGAGGCCATGTCCTCCCGGCACTTCCCTACCCGGAACACGCCCTGGAGCCTTATATCTCAGCCAGGACCCTCGGGTTTCACCACGGGAAACACCATAAGGGGTACATAGACAACCTGAACAAGCTGATTTCAAATACGGAATTTGCCGATCTCTCCCTGGAAAAAATCATCACCGCCACTGCCGGAAAGCCTGATAAGATTGCGATCTTCAATAATGCAGCTCAGAGCTGGAACCACACCTTTTACTGGCAATGCCTGAAGCCGAACGGTGGAGGCGAACCGCCCGCTGCCCTGAAAAAACAGATCGAGGCGTCTTTCGGCAGCATGGAAGCCTGTAAAAAGGACCTGGCAACGGCCGCGATGACGCAATTCGGCAGCGGATGGGCGTGGCTGGTGCGGGATGGGCAGAAGCTCCGGGTGATCAAGACCGCCAATGCCGATACCCCCCTGGAGAGGGGCATGAAACCGCTTCTGGTCATCGATGTGTGGGAGCATGCCTATTATCTCGATTACCAGAACAGGCGTGCGGATTATGTGTCGGCCGTCCTGGAGAAGATCATCAACTGGGATTTCGCAGAGAAGAACCTGCCCGCGTAAGCGATTCTGCGCCACGTCAAGGTCATGTCAAAGGTGCCGATCGCCGTCTCCGGTGTTCACTATCGCGTGGAATGGAGATCGGCACCTCCGTCTTCTTCTGCCTGTTTCAAGACGGCCCGCAGGGGCACTCTGGAGAAGGCCGATGCGCCTCAGGATCAGAACATCGGGCAGGGCTGGAGTGGGAAGCATCGCAGCCTGGATCCAGGCCGTCCGTCTCCCCTTTGTCCCTCCCAGCTTCATCCCGATCACCCTTGCCGCCGCCATTGCCTGGGCGCGCTATTCGGTTTTCGATCCCGCTGCCTTCCTTCTCGTTTTTGCAGCGGTCACCATCCATCACTTCGGCCTCAACATGCTCGATGACGTTCTCGATTATCTCCACGCCGTCGACCAACCCTGGGGCGACGAAAAGAACCCCTACACCGGCGGCAGCGGCGTGCTCACCGACGGGCTCCTTTCCGTGACGGAGTTGATGGGAGGCGTCTTCGCCTGCTACGCCTTCACAATCGCTACCTGGATCTACCTCGGATACGAAAAGGGGTTTCCCGTGGTCGCCATCGGGGCCATCGGAATCCTGTCGTCGATTTTCTACACCGTGCCCCCCGTGAGGTTCGCGTACCGGGGATTCGGGGAACTAGGCCTCCTCCTCAACTTTGGGCCCGTCCTTGTTCTGGGGTCCTATTATGTCCAGCGCGGGACGCTGGACTTGGAGCCGCTGATCGTTTCCCTTGTTCCCGGTTTTCTCATGTGGTCCATGATCGTCATCAACGAGATCCCCGATTACGACGAGGACCGCCGGAGCGGCAAGATGAACCTTGTCGCTCGCTTCGGCCGCAGGACCGGGGTCCTGCTTTATGAAGCCGGGCTCTTCTGCGCCTTCGGAATCCTTGTCGGCTCGGTCCTCTTCGGGTTGGCACCACTGCCGGTTCTGCTGGGACTCGCGGCACTGCCGCCGGCCCTGCATTCGGTAAAACTCCTGCGGGATTCCTACCTGGACCGATTGAAGATGGCCCCCGCAAACCTCGCCATCATCAAGGTATACCTGATCACGGGCGTTACGCTGATCACGGGATATCTTATCCATGGATTTACGGGATGAGGACATGGGAGATGAAAAGGCAAATGGGGTTTGGCAAACGCAGAGACGCTCCGGACAGGAAAAAGGCAAGTCCTTTTAATTCCTTGCTTTATCAATGATATTTCGATAAATATTACACAATATATGAACGGGCATATTTCGATGACAAACAAGATACCCAGCATCCCGGAAGATCTCGCCCGATGCGTGGAATTTCACGGACACCTTTGTCCCGGCTTGGTCTATGGCTATCTGATCGCAAAAGAAGCGATGAGACGGATGAACCTGGAGCGCTCTGGAGATGAAGAAATTGTTGCCGTCTGTGAAAACGATTCCTGCGCCGTGGATGCCCTTCAGGTCCTGCTCGGAACAAGCCTGGGAAAAGGTAATCTGATTTTTCGGGATTTTGGAAAGAACGCCTTTACGGTTTTGAGTCGCGCTAAAAAGAAGGCTTACCGATTCGTTCGGAAAGTTCATTATGAATATTCAGGGAATGACAAGAAAACCTTTGAGCGGTTGGATGCTGCCGCAACCGATGGCACGGCATCTGAGAGCGACCAAGGTCTTTTGAAACAGTTGAAGGTGGAGGATCTCCTGCAGCGGGATTTCAAAGAAATTTTCACAACCACTGAAATTCCCTACGAAGAACCCCGTTACGCACCCATTGAACCATCCGAACCCTGCGTCCTTTGCGGCGAGATGACCATGATCTCTAAGATGCTGGCTGCTCCAGAAGGGCTGATCTGCATCCCCTGCTCTCAGAAGAGGTAAAAGCCCACGTTTTTACGTTGCAGCATTTTCAGAACTCCGAACCTTCAAAGGAAACGACGTTAAGGAGGTTTGACAGCTATGGGTAAGATGAACGATCAGGAACGAGAATACGGGCCCCTTGGCTCTTCGAAAGCTCAGCAGAGTTATGCGGAAAAGATCCTTCTCTCGCCTGCCGAGCTTGCAGAAAGGTTAGACGAAACAGCTGTCGTCGATGTTTCAGACCCGGTGGATTTCCGTAAACTGCACATTCCAGGGGCCTGCAATATTCCCGCCTTCTGGAATCATCGCTCCGTTGGGGGTGACAGCGGACTGGAACTTATGCGTCAGGTGATCCTGGACGAAATGCTCGCTTGCGGCATCGACGGAAGCCGTCAAATCGTCTTCACCGAACAGCTGCCGTCTTCGGGATTCGGACGGTCCTGCCGCGCATTCTATATGGCTGAGCACGCGGGATTCCCCCCGGAGATCATGCACATTCTTGACGGTGGAAATTTCCAATGGAAGCAACAGGGCTTTCCGCCGGCACATGGAGAGGCTTGCTCAAATCCGGCGCCCAAATTAGTCATCAACACCGGTGCCGGCAGGAGCCGGTTTCTGTCATTGAGAGAAACGCTTGCAGCGTTGAACCGGGGCGCAAAGTTTCTCGACGTTCGAAATGCGCCGGAATTTTTAGGCGCAGCCGCTGCGCCCTATCTGATCCGGGAAGGAACTCCGCCACGGGAGGTCATTCTGGACCCGGGCAGAATCCCCAGTGCCATCGGACTTCCCTGGACTGATGTGTTTGAGCGAGAGGGTGCTGGAACGGGATTCTTCAAATCGCGAACCGACCTGCAGCGGCTTTTTAAGTCAGCGGGGCTCTCGCCTGGGGACGAGATCATCGTTTATTGCTTCAAAGGGGCCCGCTCGAGTGCTGTGCTCCTGGCTCTGCACCTGGCCGGATTTTATTCGGCAAAGATGTATTTCTCCGGCTGGAACGAGTGGTCACGTCAGGCATCCTTTCCAAAGGAAACGGGAAAGCCCGGACAGGATCAACTCGCTGGAAGTTATGCAAAAGATCTCCTGAATGAGGCTTGAGGAAGACCCGCAATCTGCCGGAAATTGAACAAAGAGCGATGCCCCGGAGGAGAAGAGTCCATGGATACCTATTTTGCTCCTGCCGAAAAATCAAAGGATGACGAGCTGAATGCGGAAATTGGAATCGTGTGCCGCAATCCTGTCATGGAAGGATTGCTGTGCTCAGTAAGCGGCCTGCTGGCCGTTCTGAATGAGCATCGCCAGATGGTGGCATTGAACGACACCTTTATGCAGATGCTGGGCATTCAGGATGCGCAACAGGCCTTCGGTCTGCGTCTTGGCGAGGCCATGGAGTGCATTCATGCCCATGATGAGCCTGGGGGATGCGGCACCACGAAATTCTGTCCGACCTGCGGCGCCGCGGTTGCCATCGTGTCCAGCCTGACACGGGACAGGCCTGTAGAGAGAATGTGCGCCCTTTCGGCGGAAAAGGGCGGCAAGGTGGTGGACATCGCCCTGCTGGTGCGTTCATATCCGACAAAAATCGATGGGAAAACGTTTCTGTTACTGTTCCTTCAAGACATGACCAAAGAGCAGCAAAGGGCGGCTCTGGAAAGGACCTTCTTCCATGATGTCAACAATATGTTATCCTCTCTGGTATGGGCGAGTGAACTTCTCATTCAGGACAGTCCCTCGGTCCTTGCCAGGAATATCTATGAAGCATCGCTGCGGCTTCAAGCGGAGGTAGCCGCTCAGCGCTGCCTGTCTCAGAACGGCTCGTTCACATATCAGACCGTAAGGCACTCTGTTACACCGAAGCAGGTTCTTGCGGAGCTTCGCGCCATTTTCGCCAGCCATCCGGCCGTGCAGAAGAAGAAAATCGAATTTTGTGAAGATTGTCCAGCCGTGTCGGTCAACACGGAGCTCTCTTTGCTGTTGCGCGTTCTGTGCAACATGGTGATCAATGCCCTGGAAGCCACGGGAAAAGAAGGCGTTGTCCGAATCTGGAGCGAGCGGAAGGGAAGTCTGTTGTCTTTCATGGTGTGGAACGCGGAGGAAATCCCTCAGGCCATAACTCTTAGAATTTTTCAGCGGAATTTCAGTACGAAAGGGCAGGCCGGAAGAGGGATCGGCACCTTTTCCATGAAACTCTTCGGAGAAAAGATCCTGGGCGGTCAGGTGACTTTTTCGACATCCCGGGAACAAGGCACCGTCTTTACCTGTTCCCTTCCCCTGCAGGAGTTCACCTCTCCTCTGAAATAATCCGAAAAGACCAAGCCCCGAGAAGGAAAATTTACGGGAAGGAGATTACCCCCATGGTGATCTTTTTCCAGGTGTGATACAAGTCTTGCCCGACGCAAAACATCTGCAGCACATCCGGCCGGCGCCCGGGAAATCCTTAAGAAAGCATGATAATCCCGGCATTCGTGATTTTGCCTGAACAGATACGAGGCCATTGGCCGGTTTGAAGGCACATTACATGATTTTACTTCGAGGTGATTTTTTGTCGGCTTTCTTTTCTTCAAAAACTTGCAAGAAATGTCTTACCCTTGTTTTTTCAGGATGTCTCCTGGTTTCCGTCCTGGCCTTCCCGGCAAAAGCGGCAGAAAAACTGGGAACTTACCCGATCCTGCCCAGCCACTACTCCTCCATTAAGATCTTTGACAACAAGGGATGTTTTGTGGGGAGGATCCTTCCCAGAAAGCGATACTGGGTCCCCATCGACCGGATTAACCCGTTCCTGCAGAAGGCCGTGGTGGCCATCGAAGATTCCCGCTTTTACGACCATCCGGGCATTGACATCCGCGGAATCGCCCGGGCCCTGGTGAAGGACGTTGCCAAGGGGAAGCTCGCTGAAGGCGGATCGACGATTACTCAACAGCTCATCAAAAACCGGCATCTCTCCGGACAGAAGACCCTGGACAGAAAAATCAAGGAAGGTCTTCTGGCCATGGAATATGAACGAAAGTACAGCAAAAAACAGATCCTGGAGATGTACCTGAACGAAATCTACTACGGAAACGGAGCCTGGGGGATTGCCCAGGCCGCCCGTATCTATTTTGACAAATCCCCCCAGAATCTGACGGAGGCTGAATGCGCCCTGCTGGCAGGCGTCCCCAAGGCTCCGAACCGATACAATCCTTCGGGGACACCCTCTGTGGTCAGGAACCGGAGGAACCTGGTCATCAGCCGGATGGAGGAGCTCAAAATGATCTCCCCCCAGAAAAAGCAGAAACTGATGGCCGCTTCCATATCCCCCATCAGCAAGGGAGAACCCTCATACTATGTGGACGCCGTCCGGAGCAAACTGATCGATCGGTATGGTGCGGAGATTATCGAGAGAGGGGGACTGGAAGTCATTACCGCCATGAACCTGAATCTGCAGAAGCGGGCTGAACAGGTCCTGCGTGAAGGCGTCAGAAGGATTTCTTCGGATCTTCAGGGCGCCCTGCTGTGCCTGGATCCCAGCACGGGGGATGTTCTGGCCGTGGCTGGGGGGATCGATTTTTCTTCAAGCCCCTATAACCGGGCCTTTTACGCCAGGCGCCAGCCCGGCTCCGTGATCAAGCCCCTGCTGTATGCCGCCGCCCTGGAAAAGCGGTATACAGCGGGCAGCATCTGGAATGACGAGCCGGTCACCTACACCTGGGGAACCGATGAAAGCTGGACACCCCATAACTACGGGAATAAGCATTATGGAGAAATCCCCCTGCGGAAGGCCCTGGCCTACTCGGACAACGTGATCGCCGTAAGGCTTCTCGAAACCATCGGCATCCCCTATTTTGTCGAGTTTTCCGAGAAGATGGGGCTTCCGCTGCGCTCACGCAACCTCTCCCTGGCCCTGGGGACGGAGGAAGTCACCCTGACCGATCTCGTGGAGGCCTACACACCGCTGGCCAGCGGCGGTTCCCGGGCCGAGGCGCGGACCATCATCCGGATCTATGATCGCTATTCCAATACCTGGACGGAAAATCCACCCATCGTCACCCCGGTGCTCTCCCCCGCCACCGCCTTCGTCACGACCTCGATGATGCAAGACGTTCTGACTTACGGAACAGCCAAAACCTTGAAGAATTTTTACCGGGAGCGCCCGTCGGCCGGAAAGACCGGCACCACCGACAACTATCAAGATGCCTGGTTTATCGGCTATACGCCCCAGGTCATCACCGGGATCTGGGTGGGCCATGACAAACCGCAATCTGGCGGAACGGGCTTTACCGGAGGTTCCATCTGTGCGCCGATCTGGGAAAGCTTCATGCGCTCCGCCCTGGCCTCCAAACCGGTGGTGGATTTCCAGAGGCCGGAGTCGGTTGTTTCCGTATCCATCGACCCGGCCACGGGCTTCCTGGCCATGCCGGACTGCCCGGAAACGAAAGAGGAATTCTACATCGCCGGCACCGAACCGACCACGTACTGTCCCCAACACGGCGGCGAGACCCCGGCCCCTGCCGATCCCGCAACTCCGCTGCCTGGCGGGGAAGGATCGGAGACCGCCGATCCGTTGCCGAAGGGAGAGGGATCGCAGACCGCCGATCCCCATGAAAATTCCTGATCCGGATTTTTTAACGATGAAGATCCTACACACCTCCGACTGGCACATCGGGCGCACGCTCTATGGCCGCAGGAGATATGATGAGCACGAGGCCTTTCTGAACTGGCTGGCCGACGTGATCGAGGCCGAAGAGATCGACGCTCTCCTTGTCTGCGGGGATGTGTTCGACAACAGCACGCCAAGCAACCGTGCGCAGGAGCTGTATTACCGGTTTCTCTGCCATGCGGCCTCCACCGGCCGTTCCGTGGTGATCACAGCCGGGAATCACGACTCACCCTCCTTTCTGAACGCCCCGAAGGAGCTCCTGAAATTTCTCAACATTCATGTGGTCGGATATGCCCCTGGTAAGCCGGAGCAGGAGCTGATCGTTCTGCCCGGACGAAACCGCGGCCCGGCCATGATTGTCTGCGCCGTTCCCTATCTCCGGGACCACGATCTCCGCACCTCCGAAGCGGGAGAGAGCACCGGGGACAAGGAGCGGAAAATCGTCGAAGGGATTCGGAGTCATTACCGCCTGGTCTGCGAGGCGGCGGAGCGCAGGCGGGCCGAACTGGGAAAGCCGGTTCCCATCGTGGCGATGGGCCATCTCTTTGCGGCGGGCGGTCAGACGGTTGACGGCGACGGTGTTCGCGGGCTTTATATCGGCTCCCTTGCCCAGGTTGGCAGAGATGTTTTTCCCGACAGCCTCGATTATCTGGCCCTGGGCCATCTTCATATCCCCCAGAGGGTGAGCGGCTCCGATCGGGTCCGCTATTCCGGTTCGCCCCTACCCATCGGGTTCGGGGAGTCGGATCAGGTGAAGAGCGTCACCCTGGTGGATTTTTCCGGCGCTGCGCCTGCGGTTTCTATGCTTCCTGTACCCCGGTTTCAGGAACTGAAGACCCTGCGAGGGGACTGGGGCACCCTGGCCCGGAAAATCGGCGAATTGAAAGCACTGGACAGCCGGGCCTGGCTGGAGGTCGTCTACGAAGGATCCGAGATTGCTTCATCTCTGCGGACGAAGTTGGATGAAGCCGTTGCGGGAACGGCCATGGAAATCCTCAGGGTCAAAAACACCAGGGTGATGGAGAAGGCGCTGGGCGCAGAGAACCGGGAGGAAAGCCTGGATGACCTTGACGTAACGGATGTGTTCAGGCGTTGCCTCGACGCCCACGAAATCCCCCGGGAACAGTGCGTGGTTTTGATGGAGGCCTACAGGGAGATTCTGGTCTCCCTGCAGGAGGCAGACCCGCAGGCAGAATAGAAGGATCGAGGATGAGAATACTCAGCGTAAGGTTCAAGAATCTGAATTCTCTCTCCGGCGAGTGGGAGATTGATTTTACCCACCCGGATTACCTCTCCGACGGGCTTTTCGCCATTACCGGTCCCACCGGAGCGGGGAAGACCACGCTTCTGGATGCCATCTGCCTCGGCCTCTATGGCCGGACCCCCCGCCTGGACAGGGTTACCAGGAGCACCAACGAAATCATGTCGCGCCAGGCAGGAGAGTGTTCGGCCGAGGTCCAGTTCGAAACGCAGAAGGGGCGCTACCGCTGTTCCTGGAGCCAGCACCGCGCCCGACGAAGGCCCGACGGAGAGTTGCAGCTTGCGCGCCATGAAATCAGCGATGCGGATTCCGGAAAAGTCCTGGAATCGAAGATGACCTCCGTGGGCGGGATGATCGAGAAGGTCACGGGAATGGATTACGAGCGCTTCACCCGGTCCATGCTTCTCGCCCAGGGCGGATTCACGGCCTTTCTCCAGGCCTCTGCCGACAGGCGGGCACCCATTCTGGAACAGATCACAGGCACGGAAATCTACAGCCGGATCTCTGAAAAAGTGTACGAACGCCACTCGAAGGAGCGGGGCACCCTGGAACTGCTTCAGTCTGAACTCCAGGGAATCCGGTTGTTGAGCGGCGAGGAAAAGAGGGATCTGCAGAACTCATTGCAGGAGAAGCAGGAGCGGGAGAAGGAGCTTGCCGGAAAGGCCGATCACATGCGCAGGGCCCTGCTCTGGCTTGAAGGAATCAGGGGCCTCGAGGAGGAACTGGCCGAACTGGATCAGAAGCAGGGACTTTTTGTTCAGCGCCGTGCGCAATTCGAACCGGAGGCAAGGAAGCTGGAGCACGCCCGGAAGGCCCTGATCCTG
>MVRU01000050.1 GCA_002067745.1 Syntrophus sp. PtaU1.Bin005 | reverse complement strand
GCACTTTACCGCTGAAGACGCCAGGATAAAACTACGCCGCCTGTATCCGACACTTGATAGTTGACGAGACACTAGGTACTCCTAAGGTATTTTCCCTGCTCCTTTTACCGGCTTCCTAAACAAAAAATCAACTTTCTCCCGATTGGCAAAAACCTGATTCTTTTGTATTTTTCCCCTACGTCAGGATCATTTCCCTCAATTCACGGAAGATTCCAACTCAACCACGGACCGCATCCTGACGACAACCCTGTTGAACACAAACCATACCGAAGAGGAAAGAAGAAGGAGGAGGACAAGACCATGATTAAAAGAGCGATGTTGATGACGGCGGTCACAGCCATTTTGATCCTCGCTGCGCAAATGGCGGCGGCATACACGATCACGACGGGCAGCAGTTACGGGCCTTATCAATCCGGTCAGGGTGGCGAGTTTACGCTGCAGGCAGATCATGCCTTACAGTCGATCCTCGCCGGGTACGTTTCGGGAACGACCTCAGACATCAAACAACAAAATCCTCTTTCATCCACACCGCAGCCAGGGACGTTTCAATCCTTTTGCCTGGAAAAAGACGAACATCTCTACACCGGTGCGTCATACTCCGTTACGATCAGCAACCAGGCGAACGGCGGCGGCCAGAACACGAATTTTGGGGATCCCATTTCAATCGGCACAGCATACCTTTACAGCCACTTCAGCCGGGGATCGTTAAGCGGATACCAGTACGGAACGGAATCTCAACGCGAGACGTCCGCTGCGGCCCTCCAGCATGCCATCTGGTACCTTGAAAATGAGGAAACGTATGCCGATGCCGGGGGGGCTTCGAACATCTTCCTGAATGCCGTTCTCACGCAGTTCGGAAGCCTGGAAAACGCCGATGACGACAGCAATGGCGCCTACGGCATCAAGGTCGCCAGCCTGTGGGTACCCGGTCACGAAGGGGATCTCTCCTACGCACGGCAGGATCAATTGATCGCCACCCCCATTCCGGCCGCAGTCTGGCTTCTGGCCAGCGGCCTGATCGGCTTGACGGCCTTCAGACGGCGGCCGGTGAACGGGTCCGGATGCTGACGCAGTCAACCCGCGTGCAGCAACCCTCCAGTCGCACTTCTTCCGCGGCGCTGCCGGTCATGCCGGCAGCGCCGCATGTCTTTGGATTTCAAACGGTCCCCCCCTTCTTCCATAGAGGAAGCCGGGGAGAAAAATCCCGTTCAAAGGACATGCGGTTCCTGATTCCCTGGTCTCCGGTAAAACCACGGTTTATCATGGTTACAACCCGTCCGTCCTAAGGTTTTGAACCATGCCATTTCATCATTTCCCGTAACAAAAAATCAGTCCCGTCCTGATTGTGCGGAAAGTACCCCTTCTATATGCTGCACCCACAAACGATCCTCGATCTTGCGAGGGATCTGTTCGCAGCCTGCGGACTGCAGCGGAAGAAGGGGGCTCCGGCTTCTGTCAGCTTTTCAGCCGGAAACGTATGGAAACTCCTCATTTCTGAGGATTAGAGAAAGAGCGGTGGAATCCGGCGTGACGCCAACTTCACGCTCAGGCCTCGACACGGCTTTTTCCCGAAAAAGGAGGTGATAGGCGGACCGGAGAATGTGGCGGGTTGTAAATTAGTGCCGAGTTGGTGGTTTAACCGCCACGGAACGCAGGTTATTGGATCCTCCACACAGGGGAGTTTTTTTGCTTTTAACGTCAAAGAAGAAACGATCATTATTTAAGGAGAAAGAAATGAAAAAGAGAATCGCAACCTTGTTATTCGCCAGCCTGCTCCTCGCCGTGACCGGCCTTGCTCAGGCCACTGAAGTGATTGATGTCGTCAAGGCCCCCACCGGCTATTTCTGCCCCGATGAAGAGGCCACATACAGCGCCCCCTATTACCGCTGGTACAACGAAGACTGGGGTTGGCAGCACAAGGCCCTCAGCGGTTACACCTTCACGACCGCCACGTTGAGCGTCAGCGCCTGGGACGTCGACTGGCAATATGGAGAAGTGGACAACATTTATGTCAAGGATAACGGCAGTATGGTCCTGCTGGGCTCGCTGACCGGTCAGAATGATCAATGGTCCTATACGACCTTTGCGCTAAGCTCCGACCTGTATGACGAAATTGCCTCCGGACTCGAGGTGTTCATCGATATCGACACGACCCACAATTACCAGAACTGGGCAGTGGCCCTTGCAAAATCGGTCATTTCCCTCGATGGAGCGCAACTTCCCAACCCCAATCCCACGGTTCCGATTCCCGGCGCCATTCTGCTCTTTGCCCCGGGTCTTGCCGGCCTGGCCGCTCTCCGCAGAAGGATGAGCCGTTAGTCTCATCTACTGCAGGGTCTTCTATTTCAACGTTCTAATTCTTTTGCTGAAATGACAAGTCCGGTAGACCGGGCTTGTCATTTTTTTTTGTCACCTGGAGAAAAAATCGAGAAAATCACAGAGGAGTTCTAAACCGCATGGTCCAGAAGGATCTCCCGGACCCGGGCCAGCTCTTCCGGGGCGTCCACTTCCACGGAATCATGGAGGGTTTCCACCACCCGGATCCGATAGCCGAATTCCAGGGCGCGCAGCTGTTCCAGCGATTCGAGCCGCTCCAGCTTTCCCTCTTCCAGTTCGGTGAAGGTCCGGAGGAAGGATCTCCGGTAGGCGTAAATCCCGTGATGCTTGTAATGGGCGGCGGGATGGCGGTCGTCCCGGACGTACGGGATCGTGGACCGGGAGAAATAGAGGGCATTGAAGTCGGAGTCGAACACCACCTTGACGCAGTTGGGGTGGGCGATCTCCTCCCTGCGGACAATCCGGTAGATCAGGGTCGACATGGGCAGGGAAGGGTCCTCCCGGAGCGGACGGGTCACCTCGTCAATCTGGGACGGCTCAAAAATCGGCTGATCCCCCTGGACGTTGACGACAATGTCCTCGTCTTCCAGATCCAGCGATTCGACGGCTTCGGCGATGCGGTCCGTTCCGGAGCGATGGCGGCCCGCCGTCATGATCGCCTTTCCGCCGAATTTTTCCACGGCTTCGAAGATCCGGTCATCATCCGTGGCCACCGCCGCAGCGGAAACAAGGGCCGATTGAAGAACCCTCTCATAGACATGCTGAATCATCGGCTTTCCGCAGAGATCGGCCAGGGGCTTTCCCGGAAAGCGGCTTGAAGCGAAGCGGGAAGGGATTATACAGACGATTTTCATGGTGCTTTCAATGTTTCCTTTTACAGATAGGGGTTGTCGGCCTGGAGATGATTCTTGACGTAATCGGCCACGGCTTCCTCGAGGGTATGAAAATCGGCCCCCTGGCCGGCCGCCTGAAGCTTTTCCATCCGCGCCTCGGTGAAATACTGGTACTGCCCGCGGAGAGACTCCGGCATATCAATGTAATCGATCTGAGGCGGCAGGTTCATCGCCGAAAAAACGGCCTCCACCAGGTCGTTCCAGGTTCGCGCCCGGCCGGTGCCCAGGTTGAAGATCCCGTTGATTTCGGGATGCCGGACAAACGCCCAGAGAACGTCCACACAGTCCTTCACATAAACGAAGTCCCGTTTCTGCCCCCCGTCGGTGTAATCGGGGGAATGGGACTTGAAAAGGCGCACCCGCCCCGTATCCATAATCTGGCGGAAGGACTTGAAGACCACGCTGGTCATGTCGCCCTTGTGGTATTCGTTGGGTCCGAAGACATTGAAGAACTTGACCCCCGCCATCCGGTCGATCAATCCCCGCCGGATGGCCCATTGGTCGAAGAGCTGCTTGGAATAGCCGTACATGTTGATCGGCCGGAGCCGGTCGATCCCATCCAGGTCGTCGTCGAATCCCTTGGATCCGTTTCCGTAGGTGGCCGCGGAGCTGGCGTAGACAAACCGGATGTCATGGCTGAGCGCCCACTGGGCCAGGTCGCAGGTATAGTGGAAGTTGTTCTCCATAAGGTAGTCGGCGTCCCGCTCCGTCGTGGACGAGCAGGCTCCCAGATGAACCACGGCCTCGATGTTGTCCGCCGAAAGAATATCCTCGTCCAGCATATGCCGGAAATCTTCCTTGTGGACATAGTCGGCATAGCTCCGATTGACCAGGTTTTTCCACTTTTCCGTCTCTCCCAGATTGTCCACGATCAGGATGTCGTTGATGCCTTCCGAATTCAGTTTCCAGACGAAGGCGCTGCCGATGAAACCGGCCCCGCCGGTGACGATATACACGATGCGTTCTCCTTGATGTCTAAGGTTACAGGACGTCGGCGGCCTTTTCAATCGCCTGCCGAATCGCCGCCAGCCGCTCTTGGGGCATCCGGATGTTGATCCCCATGACCAGGGTGCGGCCCAGAAGATCCTCCGCCTGTGGGATGTCCTGCCGATCGTATCTCACGGTTCGCCCGTTCATGGGGCTGGAAAAGGGGAACTTCTTCGAATTGGCCGTCGACTGCGACAGGAAGTGCTCCCAGTTCGGCAGGTAATGCCAGGCGTTTCTTTTGTAGCAGACCGTATCGACACCTCCGGCGGCGAGGGCCTGCTGGAATTTCTCCGCCGTACCTTCATCGGGAAGATTGAAGGCCAGGAAGGTGGCCGTATCGCCCTGGGGATCGACAAGCTCCCGGAACGTGACCCCTTTCGCAGACGACAGCATGCCCTTGATCGCGGCTTTGTTTTTTTTCTGTTCGGCGATCATGGCATCGACTTTCCGCAGCTGGGCCAGGCCAATGGCCCCCTGGAGCTCATTCATCCGGTAATTGAAGCCCAGGATCGACCGCCCCTCCATGGCCCGGCTGACCTTGGGATTGTGGTCATGGCCGTGATCATGATACTCATCGGACCGATGGTAGAGGGTTTCGCTGTTTGTGATCACCATGCCGCCTTCGCCGGTGGTCATGGTTTTATAGTAATCAAAGCTGAAGATTCCCATGTCGCCGAAGGTGCCCAGCTTTTTCCCCGAGAAAGAGCCCCCGCATCCCTGAGCGTTGTCCTCCAGGACGAGGAGGTTGTGCCGGCGGGCCGTTTCCAGGATTTTGTCGATGCGGGCTCCGGAGCCGCACATATGCACCGGAACAACCGCTTTGGTATAAGGAGACATTTTGCGTTCCATGTCGGCGGGATCCATGTTGAGGGTTTCATCGATATCCGTCATCACGGGGATCGCCCCGACTTCAAGGACCGCCTCCCAGGTCGCCAGAAAGGTGAAGGCGGGAACGAGGACTTCATCGCCGGGTCCGACATCCAGAGCGGTGAGGGCGATCTTGAGGGCCGAGGATCCCGACGTGACCCCCAGGGCATATCCCGCGCCGCAGTATCGGGCAAATTCCTCTTCAAACTGCCGGACCTTGAAAACACCTCTCCGTTCGCTGTCAAAACCGTAGCGCATGAGGACGCCCGTCTCCATGACCTCCATAACTTCCTTGAGTTCTTCCGGGCCCATCAGTTCAAAACCGGGCATGATCAAACCTCCCTGCATAATATTCCCTTGCGAATTTACTGGAAAATAAGTTTCCGCAGGAGGAAAGTCAAGTTCTTTTATGGTAAGGGATGACCGGGCTCTGTGGCAGGCCGGCGGCGAAAAATCCGGCAAAGTTCTTGCACATACTCGTGCCTTACCCGGACGTTCAGGAATGAAACGTCCATTTATCCGCTTCTGACAAGCGGCAAGGCCGCCGGATCCGGTCCCGGAGCACAGGGAACGAGATCGAGGCCGGCCTGTCCGCGATACCGAACGTTTTGCCTGCTGCAACATTGACAAGATTTGTTTTTTTTTCGATATAATCTGTGATATAAGTGTTTCTGCTGTTTTTTCATCATGTTCACGCTGGGTTGGCACAATGAAACGTCGAATGATTTTTTTACTTGCAGCATCAAAATCCTCCCTTCGCTCATTCAACTTCTTTACGGAATATTTTACGCGGTCATTATCGGGCTTGTCGAAGACGACCGGCTCATTTTTCATGCAAGCACCTGATATCGGGGATTTGCATAAAAGAGAGCCGGACAGGAACCCGATTCCATGGCTGCAGTCCCCGCGAACCCTGCGACGGAAACGGGAAAGCGGGAGCATATCGACACGGGCACGGCTATTGAGCCCATTTCCACTGGATCTTCAAATCAACCCCACCTAAAGGAGATCAACCAGCATGCTGATCGAAAAGTTTTCGGTAAAAGCCCAGGACAGCATTGAAAGCGCCTGCCGGCTTGCAGTGAAAAGGGATCACGAGCATGTAACTCCCTGGCACATGCTTTCCGCGCTGCTCCAACCCGACGATGATCTCATTCAAAGCTATCTTTCCCGGACATCCATCGATCTGGATGCCCTCGGGGCGAGGGTGGACGGCAAACTGCTCACTCAGCCGAAGGGCAGGGAAGGCACTTCGCAGACCCCCATCAACCGTGACCTGGAAAAAGTGTTCATCCTCGCCGAGGAGGCAAGCCAGAGGGCCGGGGATAAATACATCGGCATCCATCACATCGTTCTGGGCATGCTCGCTCTGGAAGAAATCTCCGAAGCCTTTGCCGATGCCGGTGCGGATCAGCCTGAGCTCGAGGCCCTGCTCCAGCAGCCGCCAAGAAGCCGTTTTTCGGGAGGAGAAAGCGGATCCGGCGATTTTGAGTACCTGGCCCGATACACCCAGGATCTTACGGAACGGGCCCGCCGAGGCGGCCTGGATCCCGTCATCGGGCGGGATCAGGAAGTTCGGCTCACCATCCAGATTCTCAGCCGCCGGCTCAAGAACAACCCCATCATCATCGGGGAACCGGGGGTCGGCAAAACCGCCATCGTAGAGGGCCTGGCCCAGCGGATTGTCCGGGAAGATGTCCCCGAAGACCTGAAATCGGCGTCCATTCTATCCCTTGACATGGGGCAGCTCATCGCCGGGGCGAAATACCGGGGTGAATTCGAGGAGCGCTTCAAACGGCTACTGCAGGAAGTCTCCGATGCCGGCAACGTGATTCTCTTCATCGATGAAATTCACATGCTCATCGGCGCCGGCGGCTCGGAAGGCGCCATGGACGCGGCCAACCTGATCAAGCCCGCCTTGTCCCGGGGTGAAATCCGCTGCATCGGGGCGACCACCCTGGAGGAATATCGAAAGCACATCGAGAAGGATACCGCCTTGATGCGCCGCTTTCAGGTCGTAATGGTCGACGAGCCGAGCCTTGACGAAACCATCACGATCCTGCGCGGAATCAAGGAAAAATACGAAGTCCATCATGGGGTCCAGATCCTGGACGCCGCCCTTGCGGCGGCGGCCAAGCTTTCCAACCGCTACATCACGGACCGGTTTCTTCCCGACAAGGCCGTGGATCTCATCGACCAGGCGGCGGCTTCCCTGCGCATCGGCCTTTCGTCAAAACCCGAAGAACTCGAGCAGATGGACCACCGGATCGTCAACCTCGAAATTGAGATCCGGGCTCTGGAACATGAATCGGACTCCAACACGGCCGAACGCCTTGGCCACCTGCAGCGGGAGATGGAAGAGCTCAGGGAAAGGAGCCGCCAGCTGACGGAACAATGGGAAAAGGAAAGGAAGGCCCTGGCGGAGATTCAGAAGGCAAAGAAAAACCTGGAGGCGGCCAACCAGGAAATGGAGCAGAAGATCCGGGAAGAAGATTTCTCCCGGGTTGCCGAACTGCAGTACAAAGTGATCCCGGAGTGCAACAGGATCCTGGCGGAATACGCCGATGTGGATCTTTCCGGCCGGAACTTCCTGCGCAGGACCATTTCGGAAGACGACATCGCCGATACGGTTTCCAGGCTGACCCACATCCCCGTCTCCAAGCTCCTCGGATCCGAAATCGACAAGCTGCTGCACCTGGAAGATCATCTGCGCCAGCGGGTTGTCGGCCAGGACCATGTCCTTTCAACCATCGCCAAGGCCATCCGGCGCTCCCGGGCCGGTGTACAGAACCCGAACCGCCCCATCGCCTCCTTCCTGATGCTCGGCCCCACGGGCGTGGGGAAAACGGAGGTATGCAAAACCCTGGCGGAGTTTCTCTTCGACGACGAGCGCTCACTGATCCGGATCGACATGAGCGAATTCATGGAGAAGCATTCCGTGGCCCGCCTGGTCGGGGCCCCCCCGGGCTATGTCGGCTATGAAGAAGGCGGCGTCCTGACCAACAGCGTTCGGCGCAAACCCTACAGCGTGATCCTCTTCGACGAGGTTGAAAAGGGCCATGCCGACGTGTTCAACCTTTTCCTGCAGCTTCTTGATGACGGACGCCTGACGGACAGCCAGGGACAGACGGTGAATTTTGCCAACACGGTGGTGCTCATGACCTCCAATCTCGGATCGGAAAGCATTCAGCCCGCCGAAACGGAGGAGGAAATCCAGGAGATGAACGCGGCGATCATGAGGGCCGTGCGCTCCCATTTCCGTCCGGAATTCATCAACCGCCTGGACGATATCCTCGTTTTCAAGCAGCTGACCATCGAAGGCATGAAAACCATCGCCGATATTCAGCTCAAGCGCCTTGCCAGGCTGCTGAGGGAACAGGGCATCTCCCTGGAGTTCAAGGAGGAGGCGCTGACCCTCCTGGCTCAACTGGGCTTTAACCCCCTGATGGGCGCCCGGCCTTTGAATCGCGTCATCCAGACGCATCTCCAGGACCCCCTGGCCGAAGACATCATCTCCGGCAAAATCCAGCCGGGAGATACCGTCTGCATCTCCGTCGACGGGGGGCAACTGGTCATAAAGACGGTCGGCGTTGCAGAACCGCAGGGCGAGCATTAAGTTTCCGGCTCCTGCAGCCGGATGATCGGCATCATCATCGCGTTTCAGGCAGGACTCGGAGCCTGTTTTCATCAGCTCATGAAGGTGGATATTCTATGGATTCGCTTTCCCGGATAACCGGATATGTCCGGATTTTCTTCACACTGGACAACTGGCCGACTCTTCTCGCCATTCTTGCGGCACTGGTTTTGTTGATCCTGGTGGGGCTGCTCGTCTATTACCGGATCAGAAAACGCCGCCATCCGGGCACCCTGGAGATCAAGGCCGGGTCCTCCGCGGAGCGGAAAGCCCTGAAGAAGGAGATGCCCGCTTCGAGTCTTACCGGAATATGGAAGGAATTTCTGAAAGCAATCCCCTGGTCGATCAGGCCGAATATCATGACCTATGAGCACTTCATCGTGTTCGGGCAGGCCGGCTCGGGAAAAAGCACCCTGATTGACCGTTACACGGACTGGCAGGGGCATGCGCGGCAGTTTTATCCAAGCTTCACCGCAAACCCCCTGCTGCAGATCTACCTCGGGTCAAAGGTCCTGGTTCAGGAAATACCGGCGTCCCTGCTGGACGATACATCAGAGGCTGCCCGCCGGGCCCTGCTGAAACTTTGGAAACCCCTCTTCAGGAGAAGGAAACCCACCGTGGTCATTGCCTTAAACGCCATGGAGCTTTCGCCGGACGAACCGGGCCACCTGGAATCTCTCCGGCAGAAGGCGCAGATGATCCGGGGGAAAATCAACCTGCTCGGACAGATCTGTAAAAAACCGATCCCCGTGCGCCTTGTCCTGACCCATCTGGACCAATTCGAGGGATTCCTGGAATTTTCCAGGTTTCTGGCCCAGGGCAACATCCCCCTGAAGCTCGAATGGCCCTCGGCAGGCGGGGACAGGGACCGTTCCGGAAGCCCCGGAACTCCCGTTGAAGGACAGAGGCAGGATCCCACTGCCAGAACGGATCGTTATGATCTCTCCGGATGTCTGGATCCCTGCGAAGAACACCTGACCCGCGCGCTGATCTCGCTTCCGGCGGACCAGTACCTCAGGGCGATGACCTTTCTCTGCCAGGCTCCGAGAGTTTTTCAGGATCTCTCCCTGTTTGTCAGAAGCCTTCAGGAAGCTGACCCCCTGTCGCTGGAACCGGAGATCACCGGTTTCTACCTGACATCACAGGCTGAAGAGAATCTCCCCGTCCTGAATCCCTTCGCCCCCCTGCTGACGGCGGAGGAAATTTCAAAAATCGACCCGCATCGCAGGCACCGGCTGGCAGCAGCCGCCATAGGCCTGGCGGGACTGCTTTTTTTCGGGGCGGCATACTTTCACGGGCGAAGCCTGATCGTCGAGCGACAGCGAGGCCTGGACCGCGTGGAGACGGATCCCCCCGCCCGATATGATCAGCGGATGCACGAGCTTCTGCCCGCAGTCTATGCGGATCAGCACCCCGTCACCAAAGTTCTGCCCGATTTTTTTTCATCACGGAACAGGGAAATCACGCATCGCTCCATGGAAAACATCCGCGAGCTTTATCTGCTTCCGGAACTGGACAGGCTGGCCACAGAAATGGCGGCCAAGCCGCAGACTCCGACGGGCGCGGTCATCACCATCCATGGCTTTGAGCATTACTACAAGGGCAGCATTCATGCCGCCCAGGACAGGGCCGTCTATCTGCTGGCCTTGATCTATGCCACACGGGACAACGATCTGGGGCAGCTCATTCAGCAAAATCCCACCTCCTGGTCAAAAATCCTTAATTTGCCAAGAACCATGATCGAGGACTACGTCCACAACAATGTTTCGTCCTCCGATGTTTCCCTGGCCGGGAAGAAGCTTTCCTTCCGTCAGTCCCATGGCGCCGTGGATGATCCCAACCGCTGGATGGCGTACTTCAGGGAAATCCGCCGTTTCTGCCAGCAGCCGTTCATGAGCAGGATGGAATTCGAAAAGCTCCAGAAGGACACGGAGCAATTTCTCGGAGTGATCCAGCAGATGGAGCTTTACGACCTCACGGTCCGGCTGGCGAAGCTGCTGAAAAAAGAGGTCCCGCCGGATATCCACCTGGATATGATCGTGATCCAGGAATCCGAACTCCGGCAGGAGGCGATCAAAAATTCCCTGAACTTCATCAAGAACTCCAGCATGAATTATCCTGAGACGGCGCCGGGTTCCGGATTGGCCGGCCTGCTCGAAAACCTCAAGGTGATGCTCAGTTACAAGGATCCCCGGGCCGAAAGAGACTGGACCTTCCGTTTTTCCCTGGGCGGCGAAGACTTCAGCCTCAGCGCCGGACAGTGGAAAGACCTCATCAACCGCAGCAGGATCAACGCGTTTCTACGGGACTTTGTGAATCAGCATCAGCGCCAGGACGGCCTGCTCTTTTTTCCGTCGGACCAGGAGTTTGATGACCTCATCATGAACCCGTCCAATGACGGACGCTTCCTGTTCATCGGTTCAGCACGAGTGGACGGCAGATTTACGAGGGATGCCGTCGAAAAAAGGGTGCGGCCGATCTTGTCGGAACTTCCCGCGCTCATAGAGAGTCTGCCGATAGACCCCCAGGGCAAAAAGCATGTTACGAATTTCCTTCTCAAGGAAGTTGACATCTACGGACGTCGCTATGCCCAGTCCTACCGAAGGTATTACATGGAATTCGACATCAAGGCCGGATCCCCGGGGGCACTCCGCTTTGTATTGAGCCAGATGGTCCTTCCCTCGTCACCCCTCCGGGAGGTGCTGGTGAGCATACAGGATAATATCCGGATTGATCCCGGTACGAATGAATACATGCAGATTTTTTCCCGGCATCTATCGGAATTCGATTTCATCAAGCGCCTAATGGGCGAGCAGAAGGGAACCTTTCCGGAGCTGGATCGATACAAAGCCCTGATGGAGCAGATGCTGGCGGATATCCAGGAACAGCAGGGACAGGGTGAAAAGCGGGACAAGGAGGAATCTCATGCCCTGCTCAAAAACCGCCTGTCTCCCCTCGGCCGGATCGCGTTTGCAATCCTCGACCAGGAAAAGGACTCCTACGTGAACCTGGTGAAGCGCTGGCTTGAGAGTGTCGCCGTGCCCCGCCCCTGGCAGGACATTTTTCTGGCGCCGGTATGGCAGGCCTATTTTCTGGGTATGGCCGAGATTGAATCCGACATCGCGAAAACATGGGAAGAGCTCCGGCAGGCCGACATCCAGCCCCTGCAGCATAAATTTCCCTTTCTTCCCGCCTCCGGTGAGGACGTTTCCATTGAAGAGCTCCGGAATGCGACACACCCCGCCGGGCATTTCCGGCGGTCTTTTCAGGCCCTGCTCCTGCCCTACTGCGGAGAAGAGGGACAACGTTGGCGGAAGAGAAGCAGCCCTTACAACGTCCTGAAGCTTCCCGAGACGATGCTGCCGACTCTCAACGCCATCGAGCAGCTTGGCGATGTCCTCTGGGACAGGGACGGAAAGGAAAAATTCCTCGAATTCATGGTTCGCCCCGCCCCCCTTCCCTTGATGCCTCCCCGGGAGCCGCTGGCCGCTCTGTCCTATCTGTATGTGGGCGACTCCGCCGTCTTTGGCTTCAATCAGAAGCCATCCTGGAAGAGGATACGATGCTCCTGGAAAGACCCGTCCAGTGCGGCTGTGGGCATCGAGTTCGCGGGCCGGAGCAGATCGGCCAGAATCAAGAGAACGATCGAGGTTCCGCCTTCATACTGGAGCTTTTACCGCCTTCTCCAGAAGGCGAAACAGCCGGCGGCCTTCGACAGAAACAGAAACATTTCGACAGTGCAGTGGACCATCATGTCACCGGCCGGCAATGGAGAAGGGGTATCCCTGGATATCGCCTTCGACATCAAGGGTGATCCGTGGAGCGTCTTTAAACTGCCCCGCTGACAATGCGAGGCCAACAGGGTATCTCATGGCACATTATAAGGAATCAGCCTTACCTGCACGGTTTCTAAGCGGAGCGTTAACGGCCCTTTTTCTGCTTTCGCTCATGGGGTGCGCTTTTCTGGGCTTGAAAAGCGGCGCAAAGGTGGACTACATCACGCTCGACATTGCCGCCGATGCGCTCGCCAATGAGGAGCGGCTCGCCTATGTCGTCATTCGCAGGGTGAATAAAATGGAATTCCTCATCGACCAGTACGAGACCATCTCCGATATGGCCTTTGCCAGGAAGCCCAATGAAAGCATCCTGGCCGTCAAGATGATCCTGCCCGGACAGAAGCAGCAGATAAAGGTCATCAAGCCCGGCAAAGAGGATATCGGCGTCTATGTCCTTTTCACCAATCCCGGCGAAAACTGGAAAGTGATCCTCGAGGGGCCGTTGAAGAAGGAATACCGGATCAACGTGAAGAAGAACGAAGTGGAAGAGGTCCAGGGGAATCTGTTGGACCTGCTTTCCGGCATCCCTGCCGTGAACGGTCTGTCGATAACGTGAAGGTGCGATCATGCCGCAGCATTTAGACATCGCCTCTCTTGAGAACGATCTGCGCCTGGAGAGTCAGCAGCCATACCGGAGCCCGGGATGGCTGGAGGCCAGCTACCGCAATCCAGGCGAGTTCTGGCGCTCTCTCCAAGGGGCTTTTGATGCGCATGTCGCGGTGCAGGGAGCCAGTTCCCTTTTCAACGGGTACAACTTTTATCATGACATGCTTCTCCGCAACCGCAATCGTGCCCAACCCGCCCTGTGCTGGTATGAACCGGCCACCGGAATCAAAGGCATTTCTTACCGCGAGCTGGATTCCCTTGCCGCCGCCAGGTCAAGCCATTGGGCCCGCCTCGGTGTCCTGCCGGGACAAACCCTCTGCATCATCAGGAACATGGGCCTGGAAATGACCGTTGATCTGCTGGCGGCCCTGAAGGCGGGATGCGTCATTTCCTTCCTGCCTCCCCGGGGAATGGGTTTTCTGCAAAGGAGGCTCGACGCCCTCAAACCCGACCACATTGCCATGGAAGATCGGCAGGCTGCGCTGCTTCCGGCATGGAACAGGCGTGTGCTGCCGGAAGGCGATCGCGGAACGGGTTTCTCCAACGGGCGAGAGCGGCCTTTTACGTACCTGTCCGGCCAGGTCGTTTTCCGCCATTTCGATCCCTGCGGAAGCGACCCCGGCACCCTTTCGGACGTAACCAGCGATTCGGCCTATTTGTGCGCCCTGCGAGATGCGATGATCTCCCTGGGGATCGGTCCGGGTCAGATCTACGCGGCACCGGGATTCCACGCCATGGAAACCACCCCGGCCCTGCTTCTGGCCGGTCTGCTCTGCGGAGCAACCTACCTTCACCTTACGCCGGAGGACATTGAAGCCCGGCCGGAGCTTGTCGGGCAGCATCCGCTCAAGGCCTTCGGGGTGTGCCCGAAGGTAAGGGACATCCTCCTGGAGCGGGGGATCACCGCAGAGGATTGCTGGGAATCATGGTTTCGCAACCCGGCGGAATCCCAGGACATGGACCGGTGGTATCATTTCATCCGGAACCTCAAGCTTGAACGGTCCTTTGCCTTTAATCTGAGGTGGAGCGCCGCCGTGGGAGGGTGCTCCCTCTTTTCCGTGCGGAGGAAAGGGTCGGCACATATGACGGTCCTGCCTGTTCCCGGCAGCACCTGGAGCCTCGGCGCTCTGTCCGGCGCGGAGGAGGCTTCCGCAGAGGATTTCGGCATCTACACGCTCTCAGCAACCGGCGCACCGGAAGAAGAGCAGAAGGCCACGGCTGATCGAATCGCCAGAAGCGGGCAGGAATGGATTTTTTCCGGCGTTTCCACCCGGCACCGTGAGGGGAGGACATTCCCCGTGGACGAAATCCTGGCGACGCTCAGGAAGCTGGAAGCCCGCTACGGCTTCTTCTGCTCCCTCGCGGATGTCCCCCGGATGGACGGGGGAAACGGACAGCGCATGGTGCTCCTTGTTTTCCGCGGCGCCGATGCCCAGTTGAATGAAGCCCGGGTAACGTCGGAAATCCGGACAACCCTGGCCGAAGAGATGGGGGAAGAGTTTCTGCCCGATCGCATGGAATTTCTTCCACTGTATCCACGATTTCTATCCCCGGCCGAGGTGGACCATGCCTGGTGCCGAAATGCCTTTCTGTCCGGAACACTTTCCCGGAGATCGAAAAGGGAGCTTTTCGCCATCCTGACCCGGCTGAGGAAATGCGTCATTGAACGAGAGCGTTCAGCAGAATTATCTGCCGGACCGGCAGACGAAATCATACAATAATCCAATCATCGAAAGGAGATAAAGGAAACATGGCCATACAGGATGAAATTCCAAAATCACGTCTTACCTTGAGGTACAAGACAGAAATCCACGGGCAGCCCGAAGATTTGACTCTGCCGCTGAGGCTTCTGGTCGAAGGGGATTTTTCCCATGGAAGCTCCCAGGACCGGCAGGTGGATCTCGAGGAGAGGCGCCTGCGCAATCTTGACGGCACGAACACGGATGCGGTCATGAAGGACATGGGAATGTCTCTGAAGTTTGCCGTAGCCAACAAGATTGACCCCGCAGCATCGGACGATATGAATGTCGACGTTCCCATCACCAGCATGAGATCTTTTTCTCCTGACGAAGTGGCCAAGCATGTGCCCAAGCTTCGAGGGATACTCCAGGTGAAGAGGCTCCTGGAAGAAGTCATCTCCAATGTAGACAACCGGAAGGAGTTTCGCAAATTGCTCAATGAATTAATGGGCAACGAGGAGGCCCTGGCGAAAATGCTGGAGCAGTTGAAAGGCTTCGAAAGCATGAAACTTCCTTCAGGTAACAAATAAGGGGAACCCCGAATGATTCTCCCGGGAACTGCCTGTCCAACCAGAGAATAGAACAACCGCTTTCAAGGAGAAGTCAAATGACTGATAAAACAAAACCTGTTGAAAAAACGGAAGAAAAAATTGAAGAGCTGGATCTCAAACGATTCCTTTCCAGCATGCGCCTGAGCACCGAGCTCAAGGAACCGGTCCCGATGGTTCAGGAAAATCTCCAGGTCGTAAAAGAAGATGTCAGCGACGAAGACCGATTCCTTTCCGGGATGGCCGCTCTGCTGCTCAATGTGGATAGATCCTCAAAACGTCTGGACAAGGGGAGCATCCAGGAACTGATCGCCCATATTGATCAGGTTGTGATCGATCAGGTCAACGAGATCATCCATCATGACGATTTCAAGTCGATGGAATCCGCCTGGCGTTCGCTCAACGATCTGGTCTTGAACACCAATTTCAAGGCCGACATCATGATTGATATTCTTGATGTGGGTAAGGACGAACTCTACGAGGATTTCGAAGCCAATGCCGTGGATATTACCAGCAGCGCCCTGTTCAAAAAGGTCTATGTGAGCGAATACGATCAGTACGGAGGGAAACCCTTCGGCGCCATCATTGGCCTCCATGAATTTACCCAATCGCCTGACGACGTCTTCTGGCTGACGACCATGGGAAAAATCGCCGCGGCCAGTCATGCCCCCTTTATCGGATCGGTTTCGCCGAAATTTTTCGGCTGCGACTCCATTGAGGAACTGTCCGCCATCAAAGACCTCGAGGGCCTCATGAACCATCCGAAATACGGAGCCTGGAACAAACTGCGCGACTCCGAGCAGGCGGCCTATCTCGGGTTGACCCTGCCCAGGTATATCACCCGTCTCCCCTATGATCCGGAAGTCAATCCCTGCAGAGAGATCACCTTCAAGGAGAAGATCCGGGGCAGCAATGACGAGGACTACGTCTGGGGCAGCGCCGCGATGCTCTTCGCCCAGAACATGGTGCGCTCTTTTGCCCAGTCCGGCTGGTGCCAGTATATACGCGGTCCGAAAGGCGGCGGCCTCGTAACCGGTCTTCCCGTGCACACCTTCAATCTGCGTGGCGAAGAAGAAATCAAGATCCCTATTGAGATGGCCATTCCGGATTATCGCGAACTGGAGTACGCCAACTGCGGATTTATTCCCCTGATCTACCGGAAGGGTACCGCCGATGCCTGCTTCTTCAGCTGCCAGTCGCTTAAAAGGGCCAGGAAGTTCAAGGATCCGAAGGACTCGGAGAATGCCCAACTGGTCACCAATCTTTCCTACACCTTCTCCATTACTCGAATCGCCCATTACGTCAAATCCATCATGAGGGACAACATCGGCAGCAATGCAGATGCCCAGTATATCCAGAACACGCTGAGCAACTGGATCTTCCAGTACGTGACGACCGTCGTTGATCCCGATGACCTGACGCTGCGCTTCTATCCTTTCAAGGCGGCATCCGTGGAGGTGACCGAACGGCCGGGAATGATCGGATGGTATGACTGCAGGATAGCGATCCTTCCCCATATCCAGTTTGAAGGGATGGATGCCGAGCTCCGGCTAGACACCCGGCTTTAGAAAATAACCTTTAACTTCCAAGAGGAGGAAACATCATGGCTGAATCAAATTATAGCTGCAGCGTTTCACAGGGATTCAATTTTCAAAAGGATCAGCAGGTTCTCGTAGGGCATATTGTTTCATGCAAGATCGGAAACGATCAGTTTGATTCCGACCTGAATGTGAGCAACCCGGAGAACGCTTCAAACCTGGTTAAGGTTTTCGGTATCGTATCGTCGATCTATTGGGCCGGCGGTTATGCCGATCCGGTTCAGTTTTCCTGCCAGGTTTCCAATTTCAATAAGACAAAAATTGCGACCTTGACCCACAAAAGCCTGGCCAATACGGAGGTCCTTTTTGATTTCAACATCTACGACTACGATCCCAAGGAGAAGAGATATTACAAGTGCTTCCACACCAACGACACGAAGCTCAAAGGGCTTGTCCTGAAATCGGGTGGAGAACTTGCTATGAGCATCGATATGGACCAGTCCATGGAAGTCGTCTCGCCCAAGAACTTCTCTTTTTCTCTTGGGGTCATGCCTCAGGATCTTGACATGGCCATTCATCTGGCTGTTTCCGTTTCTGATAAGTTCGCGAAAAAGTGGGGCGTTGAAGTGGCCAAATGATCCATTGTCAAAAGCGGCCCCCTTTGCAGAAGGGCCATTCACGAAGGGGGATCGGCGTGTCATCTCTCCTTCCGCCCCCTCCATCCGGGAAGGGGAAGAGGGAGGGGCGTTGCCCGCCGTGGCGGGCAGCCGATCGGTTCTGAAAACTTCTATTCTTAGAATCACCAAGGCGGCACAAAGAGATGGATGACAAACTAGCACGAGTCAGCTGGAAAATGGGACAGACCCTCCTGCCGGAACATCTGACGGCTATGGAGGATTCGCTGCTGGCAAACACCGTACAACGGTTCCGTATGCAGGGGCTGCCTGCCTACGGGATCGGAAAGCTGATCCTGAATGAGACGCTCTTAGGCGAAGGAATTTTTTCCGTACAGGAAATGACCATCGTCCTGTCTTCGGGATTGCTGCTGAGCATTCCGGGCAATGCCGGTCTCTCTCCGTTCAACTTGAACCTTCCCGGGACGGCGAATGTAGCCCTTTATCTGCACATTCTCGGCGACACGCCTACCGCCGAAAGCAGCCCGGAAGGCTGGGGCGACCAGGTCGACGAAAGGATCCCGAGGATCATGCACAGGATGGCCCTCTCTTCGGAGCAGGATTACCGTGGTGCCATTGAAACATTGAAGCTGGCCGAATTTCGAAAAAGCGTAGAGAGCGTCTGGCAGATTTCGCGGGACTATATTCCCCCGTTGCTGCAGGTGGGAACCTCCCCTTTTTTGAGGAGCGAAATGGCCTCGCTCTCCGAGGCTCTGGCCCTTTTTCAATACAATCTCTACATGGATGCC